>JAUWEO010000019.1 GCA_030608245.1 Candidatus Latescibacterota bacterium | reverse complement strand
CTTTCTCTTCGGGTGCGAAGTCGAAGGGCTAAGTGCCTGCCGTTTGGCCAGATCGTAGACTTTCACGACTTACCGCTGTGTCAGCAGTACATCGATGAAGTGCAGCGTCTGGGAGTCAAGATAAGACACCGTTCTCGCTGGCTCAACGGGGTAAGCCTTTGGGCTGAGGAGACTCAAATACAGCGGTTGGCAGAATTCCCCTTTGTACGTTGTGTAGAGGAGGTGCGGAGAAGCTGTGGAATTCAGCCTCCATCATCCAGCCGGGAGTTGCCTGTCCTTCCAAAGTCATCGTCCAACCAGTTTATCAATTATGGCCCCTCCTTCCGGCAACTGGATCAGATCGGTGTGCCCCAACTTCACCAACAGGGCTATGATGGCCAGGGAGTGAGGATATGTCTGCTTGATTCCGGATTTGACAACCTTGGACACCGGGCTTTTTCCCAGATGAAGATTGAGGGTGCCCGGGATTTTTTAGACGGGGATGGAAATGTCTCGGGAGATCACCACGGCACCAAAACGCTTTCAGTTATTGGAGGTCTTAGTCCCGGCCATTTAGTGGGGCCGGCCTTTGCAGCCGACTTCCTTCTGGCCAAAACAGAGGATATAGGCAGTGAGACCCCGGTGGAAGAGGATAACTGGATTGCTGGACTGGAATGGGCTGAGAGTCAAGGAGCGGATGTGGTGAACAGCTCCCTGGGCTATTTAGATTGGGACCCTGGCACAGGGGAAGACTATACCTGGGAAGACTTGGATGGAAATCATGGTAAGACTACGATTGCTGCTGATATAGCTGTCCGGAAAGGAATCGTGGTTGTCAACTCAGCAGGGAATAATAGACCTGACGGATTACTGAACACACCGGCTGACGGCAGAGGGGTGATAGCAGTGGGAGCAGTGGACTCTTCGGGATTATTGGCATATTTTAGTTCTCGAGGTCCCACTTACGATGGTCGAATTAAACCGGATGTGGTAGCCGGAGGTATCGGCATTATTTCCGTCAACCCCAGCGATTTTGATGGTTACCAAGAGGTGCAGGGCACCTCGTTTTCTGCTCCGTTGGTTGCCGGGGTGTGTGCCCTGCTTCTGCAGACTCACCCCGACTGGACCCCAAAGGACGTGGCAGAAGCCCTTCGACAGACGGCTACTGACTTAGGTTCTCCTGGTCCAGACAACCTCTACGGCTGGGGCCTGGTGAACGCTGCTGCTGCAGCCGAGTTCGCCCCGGATGTGATTACACCCCCGACGTTGATCAGCAAACTCTACAGTTACCCGAACCCCTGCCGGGCCACCGGTACCAAAATCTATGTCCTGTTGCCGGCAGAAACAGAGGCTGCCCTGCAGATTTTCACCGCTACCGGTCTGTTGGTCCGCTCACTCACCGGTTTTATGTCCGATGGCGACAAGAAGTTTATCTTCTGGGATGGAAAGAATCAACAAGGCAAACCTGTGGCCAGCGGGATTTATTTCTGCCAGGTCCGAGCCGGCCAGTTTGAGGCAGCAGGCAAAATAGCTGTGGTCAAATAAGTCAGGCTTGATCCAATGACTGATGACCAATGATTTAATGACTCTTGAAAGGGGGAAAGATGAAGCAACTTTGGGCGCCCTGGAGAATGGAATATATCTCTGGACTGGACCAGGATGACGACGAATGTATCTTCTGTCAGAAACCCCGGCAAGACCAGGACGAGAAGAACCTGATTCTGTGGCGAGGGGAGAGTTGCTTTGTCATGCTCAACCTCTTTCCCTACAACAACGGACACCTGCTGATCGCTCCTTATCGGCACACTGCCCAACTGGGGGAGATTTCCGAGAAGGAGAGGCTTGAATTCTGGGAGCTGGTCCAAGAGGCACTCAGGGTGCTTCAGATCAGTATCAATCCCGATGGTTTCAATCTGGGAATGAACCTGGGACGTGCCGCTGGAGCTGGGATCGATGCCCACCTTCACCTGCACATCGTTCCCCGCTGGAACGGCGACACCAATTTTATGCCCGTCCTCGACGACACCAAAGTGATTTCTGAGAGCCTGGAGAAGACCTACCGAAAACTGAAGCCGGAGTTTTTTTACAGAAATCCGCATAATTGAATAGCATAGGAATTTCGATTTATTGGACGCAGATAAACGCAGATTGTCAAGATTATAAACATTATTTTCTGCGGTTATCTGCGGAAATCTCCGTCCTGACTAATTGAACACTGGAAAACACCGAACGGGCGCTGAATATTGTGTTTGAATTGATTCTGATACTTTGATACAATTGGTATTTCGTTGGCAGCCCATGAGTAGCGTTTGCTGGTAAACAATAATCCTGCTGAATCAGTATTCATGCGAGTTCCCGGTAGGGCGCACCTGCGTGTGCGCCCCAATTCGGACAGGCACAGGGGCCTGCCCCTACGAATGTGTGCCCAAGATTCTTTAGTTCCCTAAGGGTTGTTGCGAAATAGCACCATTGATCGGTATGACACTTGTTTCGGTTTTTTCCTAAGCTGGGGGCAAAAAGTCAGCCAAAGGGGTGAACTCGATTTGCTAAGCCGGAGATTTATCAGAGAAAATCCCCAACTGGTTGAAAAGACAGCACAGGAGAAAGGTCAGCCAGTTGAAATAGAGCAGTTCCTCAAGCTGGACAGCCGAGAAAGAGAATCTCGCTCGACTGTAGATGAACTCAGACATCAGCAGAGACTCCTTTCCCAGCAGGGCTCCCTTTCAGGAGGGGGAAGACGAACATCTCCCTCGCTGAAACAAGCCGCCAGAGAGATAAAAAAGCCAAAGAAAAGCTCAGGGAACTCCAGACCCAACTTACTGAGCTGTTGCTTCGTTTTCCCAACATCCCCGACCCCTCTGTGCCTCAGGGCAGGGATGAAAAGGACAATCTCCAGGTAAGGGAGTGGGGTACTAAACCCCCGTTCGACTTCACCCCTTTGCCTTACTGGAAATTAGCAGAGCGATTGGGCATCTGGGACTTCAGGGGTGGAGTCAAGGTGGCCGGCAGGGGATTTGTCCTGTTTAGAGGGGCTGGAAGCAGACTGGAAAGGGTATTGGCAGATTTCATGCTGGACCTCTATACCAGCCAGCATGACTATGTGGAGCTCTCTCCCCCTTTGTTGGCCGATCAAGAGAGTCTGACCTGTACCGGGCATTTCCCCTGCTGGCAACAAGGGGTATACTGCTGTAAAGACGATAGGCTGTTCTTGATCCCGTCTGCCGAGGTGCCCCTGACCAATCTGCACCGGGATCAGATTCTCGATGCTCAATCTCTGCCTCTTTCTTATGTGGCTTGTACCGCTTGTTTCCGCCGTCCGGAAGGTTCCTGGGGCAGAGAAAACCGCCAGGAGGTGAGATTCCATCAGTTCCGCAAGGTCGAACTGATTGAGTTCGTTGCCCCTGAGAGCTCTTCAGCCCAGTTAGACCAAGTCGTGGCCGATGTGGAAGAGTCACTTCAACTTTTGGAGCTTCCCTACCGAGTGGTGCTGGACTGTGTGGGACAGTTGAGTTTTGCCTCTGCCAAGGCATACGGTGTTGAGGTGTGGATGGCCGCCTCAGGCAGCTACCTGCGGGTCTGTTCCTGTCGAAATTATACCGACTTTCAGGCACGCCGGGGCAATATCAGGTTTCGGCATCGGGAAAAGAATCCGGAATTTGTCCACACCCTCGGTGCCTCCGGGCCTGCTCTCCCTCGCCTTATGGCCGCCATAATAGAGAATTGCCAGACCGCAACGGGTGAGATACTTATTCCGAAAATTCTGCAGCGATATATGAATGATGCTTCCGTGAAAAGTCCAAAATCTAACGCAGAGACGCAGAGAAAAAATAAGAGACATAATTAAGTGATTATTTAAAACTATCTTGTTCCTTTGCGTCTTTGCGTCTTTGCGTTGAAAATCAATGGTGGAGACTTTTTACGGACGGATCATGAATCGAACAGAGAGGATGGAATAGATGTTAAAGGGCAAAAGATATTACGAAACTTTTCCTATTTTGAAAGGGTTTCTGTTTGTCGCCGCGGTGGTGTTTGTGTTTGCCTTTCTTATCTATACCCAGGGAGTGGTGCGCAAACTCCGGGAAGAGGAAAAAAGGGCCACGGATATTTTCGCCAACCTCTATGCAGAAGCTGCTACCTCAGTGACTGCCACAGGCATTGAGCTGGATATAATCGTAGAAGATGTAATCAAGAAGACGAATTTCCCGGTTATCATCACCGATACCGAGGGCAAACCCCATGTATGGAAAGGCGTGGGCATCTCTTCCGCTGACACCTCAGAGGCTACCCAAGCGGTTCTTGAACATATGGTGGCTGAGATGGATCGTCAGAACAGTCCTGTCCCGTTAGTTTCTGAGAAGCTGGGTGGTATTTTCGGCTACCTTCACTACGGCGAGTCCACCGCCTTTCATCGTCTCACCTGGTTGCCTTTTGTGGAAATAGGGGTCATCTTGCTCTTCGTCTTTATTGGATTCTTGGGATTCAGACACATCAAGAACAGCGAACAGCGGTATATCTGGATAGGAATGGCAAAGGAGGCTGCCCACCAACTGGGTACTCCCATATCTTCTCTGTTCGGTTGGTTGGAGCTACTGAAAGCGAGGACAAAGGATAAGGGTTCCTCCGTCGTAGACGAGATGGAAAACGATGTATCCCGGCTGGACAAAATCGCCTCCAGGTTCAACCAGATAGGTCTGACTCCCAAACTCAAAGACGAGAATGTGGTATCCATAATTACCGAAACTGTCGCCTATTTCCAGAGGAGATTGCCTCAGCTCGGGGCTGAGGTCAAGATCACAAGCACTTACGAAGAGATTCCGGATACTCCCGTGAACAAAGAGCTTTTGACCTGGGCATGTGAGAATCTTCTCCGAAATTCCTTGGATGCGATTGACAAGCAGGGCGGGAGAATAGATGTAAGTGTCAGGTCTGCTTCTAATGGCAAAGCGGTAGTGATCGATTTTTCGGACAACGGGCGCGGCTTGAGTTCCAAACAGCAGCGGAAGATATTTATGCCTGGCTACACCACCAAGAATACCGGCTGGGGATTGGGTCTTAGCTTCGCAAAACGAGTGATAGCAGAATACCACCGGGGGAAAGTCTTTGTAGCAAAGAGTGCACCCGGTAAGGGAACCACTATCCGGGTTATCTTGCCCAGGTAATCTCTAAATAGGGGAGAGGATTCTCAATGGCAGAACACAAGGTTCTCTGGATTGATGATGAGATAGAGCTTCTACGCCCGCATATAATATTCCTGGAGGAGAGAGGATACTCAGTCACTCCGGTCACCAACGGGGAGGATGCCGTCTGTCTGATCGAACAACAGCCCTTCGATGTAGTCCTGTTAGATGAGATGATGCCCGGCTCTGATGGCCTGACGGTACTTTCGCGGATCAAAGAACTTGATGCTGGCCTGCCTGTGGTAATGGTCACTAAGAAAGAGGAAGAGGAATTGATGGAACAGGCCATTGTAAAGAAGGCCACCGATTTTTTGACCAAACCGGTTAACCCCAGTCAAGTCCTCTCGGTCTGCAAGCGCATATTGGAAGCCAAACAGATTCGGGAGGAAAGGATAGCACAGGAGTATGCCTCTGCAGCCGTAAGAGTTCGTTTCATCCTATCTAAAGCAACGCACTGGAGGGACTGGATAGATATTTATGTAACGATTTGTCAGTGGGATATCGAGATAGAAGATCTTCGGGACCCGGGACTCAGACAGCTACACACGGATCTGAGAAGAGAATGCAATGTTCAGTTTGCCAAATATGTTGAGCAGAACTATCCCCTATGGGTAGATGGAAAGCAAGCCCCTCCTCTGTCAGTAGATATCGCTCCCCGATTTCTGGTTCCGGCTCTGAAGAATAACCGGAGGGTGTTTTTCATCGTGATTGATTGTATGCGGTTAGACCATTGGTTTTCTTTAGAACCTCTGCTGTCCGAATTCTTCACTATCCACCGGGATTACTACTATTCGATCTTGCCTACCGCTACCCCTTACTCTCGTAATGCGATCTTCAGCGGAATTTTCCCTCAGGAACTTGCCCGAAGGTATCCCGATATCTGGGGCATGGATAAAGACGATGAGCAGAGTCTAAACCGCTATGAGCACCGACTGTTAGATACCCAACTGGAAAATTTGGGATGTCATCTCCGAACAAGCCGATATATTAAGGTGTTCGACACAACGGGGGCAGCGGATTTGGCCAAGAGGTTTTCCTCGTTCGGTTCAGTTCCCCTTGTTTCCATGGTTTTCAATTTCGTTGACCTGTTGGTTCACGGGAGATCTAAGTCAGAAATCCTTCTCCAGATTACCCCTGATGAAGCTGCCTTTCGGTCTCTCACCAAATCTTGGTTTGCTCACTCTGCTCTGTTGGAGATGCTGAGGAATATCGCCGAGACTGATACTGTGGTCGTGCTTACTTCAGACCACGGGAGTATCCTCAGCCGAAAGGCGAATGTAGTTTACGGCGACCGACATACATCTGTGAGCCTGAGATATAAATATGGAAACAACCTGAACTGCGACACCAAGGGGGCTATTTTGATCAAAGACCCGGAGAAGTTCAAACTCCCACGGTTTGGCCCTGCTACGAATTTTATCCTGGCAAAGGAGGACTATTTTCTTGTCTATCCCACTGGGTTTCACGAATATGAACGCCGGTATCGGCAGAGCTTGCAGCACGGAGGCATTTCCTTAGAGGAGATGATCCTGCCGGTGATAGTGATGAAGGGAAAATAGCGAGAACGATGGAATACAGATGGATAACGCAGGGTCCTGAGCAGACCCACAGTCTGGGACAGAAACTGGCCGACTTTCTTCATCCCGGTGCGGTAGCGGCCTTGACCGGCGAGCTGGGCAGCGGCAAGACCTGTTTGATTCAAGGCATTTGCCAGGGCCTGGGGGTTACTGATCCGGTGGCCAGTCCTGCTTTTGTGATCATTAACGAATACCAGGGCCGTTTGCCAGTATACCATTTCGACTTATATCGAATCAAGAACATTGAAGAGCTCTACCAGTTGGGCTGTGAGGAATATCTCTATGGTTTCGGAGTCTGTTTAATCGAATGGGCCGAAAGGGCGGAAGCGCTTCTGCCCGAGGATTCCATAAGGATTTCCCTGCACTGGAAGGCAGAGAACGAAAGGGAGATCGTGTTGAAAAATAGAGTGCCTTTGAAGGGAGCTGATGGCGATAAGATACATCGTGAGTGCATGTCTGGCAGGTGTGAACTGTCGCCATGACGGGGGCAATTCCCGCTCAGAAGAGGTGGTAGAGTGGGTGCGTCAGGGGATTGCCCTGCCGATATGTCCTGAGCAGTTGGGAGGACTATCTACGCCTCGGCCCTGTTCTGAGATCGTAGGTGGCGACGGCCAGGATGTCCTCGCAGGCCGGGCCAGAGTCCGTTACTGTGAAGCCGGTGAGGATGTCACGGCTGAGTTCATAAGGGGTGCCCAAGAAAGCCTCCGGTTGGCGCAATTAGTCGGAGCCACTGAGGCAGTGATCAAGCAGAAAAGCCCCTCCTGCGGATGCGGTCAGATCTATTGCCAAGGCAGTCTGAGGGAAGGAGATGGAGTGACCGCTGCCCTTCTTAAGAGAAATAGAATCTTGATTCGACCAGCATAGGAAACATTTGTAACAGCTTCCCGCAGAGAAAGGACAGAAATGGTTGAACTTGAAAAGCTAAAGGAATTGCTGGCCCATTTACGGAGCAAGAACGGCTGCCCCTGGGATAGAGAGCAGACTCATCGGTCGATTAAACGGTGCTTAATCGAGGAGGCCTACGAAGTGGCAGAAGCAATTGACGAAGGGGACGACCAGAAGCTGAAAGAAGAGCTGGGTGACCTTCTGCTTCAAGTGATGTTCCATGCCCAGATAGCTGAAGAAGAAGGGCGTTTCAATATCAGCGATGTAATTGCCACCAATATAGAGAAGCTTAAGAAGCGCCACCCCCATGTCTTTGGCGATGTGAAGATTAAGGACACAGAGGAAGTACTGGTGAATTGGGAAAGAATAAAAAATACAGAGGGCAAGGGATCAGTGCTTGACGGGGTGCCTTCTCGTCTGCCTGCGCTATTTCGGGCGCAAAGGGTGCAGGAGAAAGCGGCACGGGTGGGTTTTGACTGGAAAGATCCTGCTGGGGTGCTGAAGAAAATGGAGGAAGAACTGGCCGAACTTAAACAGGCCTGCAGTCAGAAGGATCCCCAACAAGTCGAGGAAGAGATGGGAGATGTCCTGTTTTCCTTGGTTAATATGGCTCGATTTCTGCTTATCTGTCCTGAAGAAGCACTCCAGGGAAGCACCAACCGATTTATCCGCCGATTCAAATTTATCGAATCGGAGCTTGGGCACCAGGGCAAGACCCCTCAGGCAGTTTGTTTAGAAGAGATGGATGCCTTGTGGGATAAGGCAAAGCAGAAGATTCAGTAGATTTCTCCAAGCTGTTTTAGGAACATGTATTAGACGGCGCGAGTTTTTCAGGCTCACCACAGGCGAAACGGAAGTTTGCGCCATTCTCCTCAGCCAAGTTTCGCTTGACAGATAAAACTTGGTTGAATATATTTAACAGTCCTCGTCCATTTACACAACCTGCAACCAAAGGAGTAAAGCATGAAAAGGCTATTTCTTGCTCTGGTTATTCTCCTCATTGCCCTGGTGTTCAGTGCAAGGGCAAGTTACGCGGGAGGCTATGCCATTGTGGTAAAAGATCAGACCTTGGCCAAACCAGATTGGGCAGAGGTAGTAGATGCACTAAAAGCAAAATATCAGGGAAAGATCTTTGTGTATGATCTGGGAGTGAGTCAGGTATTAGATAGCTTAAAGGAGATGTCGCCTAAATATGTCTGCTTTGTCCTTGAGCCCCTGGATTCAAGGGACTATGTGGTTAAGACCATACATCGACTCACTCGGGAGCTTGATGATGATCCTTATGGAGATGCCATCTGGGGGATAGTGACGGGTTACACCCCGCAGGATGCCTTGAGAATCGTGAGTATCTCCGGATTTCGAGTCCGCAAGGTATTAGCTGGCACCAGCGCCGGATGGCTACCTTATGTCCAAGAAGGTATCGCCACTTCAGAAGGGACTTACAACAAGATGTGGGTTAAACACCCCGATGGTACTATTGTGGACACCATCAAATGTCCCACCGACCGCACTCCCTTCTTGGTAGAGAAGCTGAACAGCAACCAGTATGATATTTTTATCACCAGTGGCCACGGAAATGTGAATAGATGGCAGCTTCACTACCCGACCTCGGACAAAGAGGGGTTCTTCAGGTCAAGGGACGGGCAGGTCTACGGTGACCCCTACCAGGGCGACGATATAAATATAGATTCAACCAATCCTAAAATCTACTGCGGATTAGGTAACTGCTACATCGGGAAGATCCTCCAGGTGGAGGATTCGATGGTTTTGGCCTGGATACACAGCGGGGGCGCGTATATGTACAGTGGATATGTTACGCCGGAAGGACGCAATAGCTACCAGCTTGGAGGCACGGCCGCCTACTTCTTCGTCCAAAACCAGTGCACCTGGCCCGAGGCCTTCTTCCTTAGCAACCAGGCAATAGTATTCGACCTGGAAAATCAAACCCCAGGTTCAACCCCGGAGGACAGAGACTATGCTGCCCTTTATGGTGATCCAGCTCTGGATGTAAGGATAGAGCCCGTAAGAGACCCCCTTTATGAAAGTGAACTTAGTGTGAGATCCGGAGCTGATAGAGATACGGTGACGGTGAGGATAACTATGACCGAGGACGGCAGACCTGGGTTCACAAGCAAATGGGGCAACCGCCATCCGATAGTCATGCTGCCCTGCAGGGTTGAAAATCCACAGATTGAGCACACTGATGCCTATCGGGCAGTGGTGACAGACGATTTCGTGCTGCTTTATGTGTGGAAACAGGGCGATCCAGACTTAATGAAAGGGGAGGAGAGAGAGGTGGTTTTCACCACTACCACCAGATTGAGTACCGATGTGGAAGAAACTCCCCAGTCTTTTCTCCCTTGCCCTATCAAGCCTGTGCTTTTTCAAGCTTATCCCAATCCGGTTTCAAGATGGACAACTATCGGCTATCGGATTCCTTCTCCCACTTTCGTCTCTTTGAATATTTATGATGTCGTCGGCCGGCTTGTCCGTCCTCTTGTTGCTGCTTGTCAACAGTCGGGTTACTACACCGCCCGCTGGGACGGCAAGGACAGCTTCGGTCAGGAAGTGGCCTCTGGCGTCTATATCTACCGTTTGCTTGCTGAAAATTTCACCGGCAGCAGAAAGCTGGTCTTCCTCAGATAATCGCGGTACTTCACCGATCTCCTGTTAGAGAAATAGCAAGTAGATTAAGGATAACTGAATGAGACATATTGCAATGCTTCTGGCAAGTATTGCCCTGATAATCGGCTTCTCTGTTGTCTCAACTGGACGAGCTGAGCCCGGCCCAGAATGGGCATTGGTAGACTCGATCAGTTTTCAGACTCTGATCCCTGCTGGCGAGAGGGTAGTTGTATCCTTCGACACCAATGCTAATTCTCTGGGGGTGACAATGCCCCCTGACAACCTCACTGATCTGGCTAAGCAGGCTATAGAAAAAGCACCTATATGGCTGAAACGGGATCTTCAGGATACCTTTGCCCGGATTAAGGAATTGTATCCGGCAATAAGGAAATTCAAACCAGAACGGCAAGCTGAACTAACAGATAATATAATGAGTACATTTGCCTCTTTGATTCTGGAGGTCCAGGACCCTCTTGTCGACGAAGTAGCCTTTCAAGTAGCCCACCTCGCCCCAGAAGTGCTAGCTGAGATGCTTGACCACCCAATTGTCTTAGTAGATAACGCTGAGTATGTCTATCGAAACGACGAGTATCTGAACTATGTGGAAGTGATGGATTACGGCACTTCTTCAGATGAAGACTACCACTCAACCGTTGAGTATCGGGTAAGAACAGCAGAAGGGGATACAATAAAGTGCGAACTTCCCCGAGAGTACTACTATTGGTATATCGTTCACCCTAAGCTTACCAAGGAGTTACCTGCCTACATTGACCCTCATACAGGTTCGCCGGCTGACCCACCTGGTGGTGTTTTTTGGAGGGATTATTTCTTTAACCATGCCGATCCAGAATATCCTCTCCTTAAAGATCAACTTGCAGGATGCTCTACTTTGTGGAACGGCTTTCGGAATAGCTTAGATAATGGCGCTGTTGGTGTCGTCACCAAATGGATAAAAGATGTGATGGTCTTCAAAACCCCACCCACAAGGTCTACTGTTCCGGTGAAGATATATGCTATGCATATGGGGACCTGCAGTGAGCACTCATATATAACCGCTGCAGCAGCCCGGACAGCCCTTATTCCGGCAGTGGTCACAGTCGCCTATAGGAACGATCATAAGTGGAACGAGTTCTATGAAAGGAGATGGATTCACTGGGAGCCTGTTAATACAATGATAGACTCGCCCGATTCCTATGATCCTGGTTGGTGGGACCTTGCGGCTGCATTTGATTGGAGGGGTGATGGCTATGTCTGGACGGTATCGGAGAGGTATACACCTGAGTGTACCTTGACGGTGAGGGTCGAAGATGCGAACGGGAACCCAGTTGATGGGGCCAGGGTTGTGATAGACAGCGAAGGCCATCCAGGCCCGCGCTGCAGCTTTGGATACACCAATACCTCAGGTGAGTGCCAGTTCACCCTCGGCGACAAACGCAACTTCTATGGCAGAGTTGATAGTGACATAGGTTGCTACCCCAGCAGCGGCGAGGTCGAAATAATATTCAACAGCCTAGCAGGCGAACACTACCTCTGGTCATGTAACCTTACCGGAGAGATTCCACAGCTTTTGGTTAAGGAGAACCCACTTCCTCAAACCCGCCTCGATCGCTACAAACTTGAGTTTGACTTCAATGCCAAAGAGGTTGTACACGGGTTGAATCCAGACAGCTGGGATATGTTTTCCGAGACTATCTCTCCTGGAAACATAGACTTTTTCATCTGTGACTCGGAAAATCTTACCCAATACACATCCGGAAATCACTTCGGTGCGTTTCAGATCGCTGAGGACATAGATTCTAAGGATGGCTCTTTTGTTGTTTCTACGGATGACCGTTGGTATCTCGTTCTATCAAACGAGGATGCTGTGACGGCCAAAGAGGTGGTAGATGTCACTGTAACCCTCTATGAGAGGAGTCCGTACCAGGCTACGGAAACCTCCACACCCTGTTCTGGCACCTCTGAGTTTGCTTTATTCCAGAACTATCCGAATCCTTGCAATCAGGGCACAATAATCAGCTATGATCTTAAAACTCCGACCCGCGCGGTGCTGAGGATCTATGACATATCCGGTAAACTTGTTCGCACCCTTGTTGACGCTGACCAGAATCAGGGTTTCTATACCATCTCCTGGGATGCCAAGGATAGTTCTGGCCGAGAGGTTGCATCCGGTTTATATTTTTATAGCTTAGAAGCGGGGGATTTCATCTGCGCCAAGAAAATGCTAATCTTGAAGTGATGTCCTTTCCGAAAACGACAGGGAAGATAAGGGGAATCTTGGGTCTGGGTGGATCTCTTTTTCTGTTGTTTTTTCTTATTCAGACCTCTCAGGCTGTTCCCGGAAGGAAAGACTCTGTTGCCGGTCTCATAGAAAAGGTAAATCACGACCAAATAGAAGAAGATCTGGCACAGCTGGTATACAAGGATCCAACTAAACCTTACAACAACCGCAGAGAGAACTTACGTACCCGCTATGCCCGACATCCTGACTGCTGGGACTCAGCCGGCAGCTACATCCGGCAACAACTGAGCCAGGCTCTGGGAGACAGCAGTCTGGTGGAGGTTCTGCCTTTCCGGCATACCCCAGATGACAGCGTAATGTATAATGTAGTGGGAACGCTGAAGGGAAAAGGCGACGGTTACTATATCTGCTGCGCCCACTACGATGACACCGGACGTAATACCCCCGGCTGGGATTGGAGAACCGATCCCGCTCCTGGGGCTGATGACAACGGCAGCGGAGTAGTCTCACTCTTGGAAACGGCAAGGATGTTGGCCAACTCGAAAGGTGAATTTCCATTTTCCATCAAGTTTATCCTCTTTTCCGGTGAAGAGTTCAGAATGTGGGGGAGCAAGTTCTATGTTCGAGAAGTAGCAGAAAGAGGGGACGATATCCTGGGAATCATCAACTACGATATGATCGGCTACAATGACCTGCCTGGGCTGGCGCTTATAGCCAATCCCCGCTCTCAGTGGCTGATTGAACTACTGGAAGAGACAAACGATATCTACGAGATTGGTCTGATTTTAGACAAAAGGGTTGATCCCCTTGCCGATAGAGGTGACCATGCCTCTTTCTGGGACCTGGAATACGACGCTGTGTTTGGTATCGAGAATTACCCCCCGGAGGAAACAAATAAGGCCTATGACAGCATAGACGATGTCATCTCCAGCGACAGCCTGGATTACCATATTAATTTCGACCTGATAGCCCGGGCCACTCGGCTACAGGTGGCTGCTTTAGCCCAATTCGCCGCCGGTGAAAATCCCCTGCCTGATCTGTCTATCTCTCCCGGCGATATCCGGTTTTCACCGGAGAAAGACAGATTCTTGGTGACCATAAGAAACCTGGGCGATGCCCCGGTGGAGTCAGGCTTTTTGGTCGAGGGCTTTGAGTACGTCCAAGGAGATTCTTCTGGTTTCGGCTGGATTCTCAGAGAGAGAGTGTTACCACCTATTCCCCCGGGAGGATACTGCGTGGAGTTGGAGCTGCCTTGGCATCGTACAGTTCAGTCCGTGTTTCAGATAGATGTGGACTCTAAGAACGAGATCGCTGAATCAGACGAGGAGAATAACACCCTTCACCAGGGCGTTCGACGGGTGGGAATCCCCGCAGTTGAGATCTCAGAACACTACGTGTACCCCAATCCTTGTTCCGATGGGCAGCTTCACTTTCACTATCAACTCTCCCAGGCGGCTACGGTGTGGATCGAGGTATTCAACTCTTTAGGGGAGAGGATCTGGAAGAGGCAAATTCCCAGAGACCTCAGATTTCGTGACGAT
>JAUWEO010000166.1 GCA_030608245.1 Candidatus Latescibacterota bacterium | reverse complement strand
CCTGAACAGTGTAGAATTTATCCATCTCGTTAGCATAGGACAGGTACAGAAGGCAGTTGGTCTGCCCTTTACAGGTTTTCAGAGCCACCCCTGACCAGCCGAGATCGAAGGCGAACCGCAATTGATCTAAATCCACCACACTTTCATCCACAATCACCGGTCTTATTTTGGCTAACTTATGCACATCGAAGCGATGGGCCGACAGATCCCGCTCAGTTGGCTGCTCAATATAAAGCAGAGCCTTGAATACATCCTTATCCGTTTCCTCCAACCGGCGACAGTATTCGATAACATATTCTGGGTTCGGGCACATCTCATTGGAATCAACCGATAATCTGGGAGAATGCTTCAAGCCGTGGGTGATTAAAACCTGAGCTGCTACCCGGTAAACTGCAACAGTTCGTTCGATATCCCAGGTTAAGTCATTGCCACGGAGTTTGACCTTAAGGCAATAGACTCCCTCACGAGCGATCCACTGGGTTAGAGAAACAGGTAGGCCATCGTCGGGATCGGAGTCATTAATTTCCTCGTTGCGCAGTTTATCAACTCCGCCAACTAAGTGAAAGATGGGCAGTTGTGGTCGAAAATTCCGTCGCAAGTAGTCGCTGATATACTTTCCTGCAAAGTTAGGGTCCAGGTAAAAGCTCAGGTCATGCGACATATGCTCTGGCCCGTAACCATCATAGCTGCTGATGCCATTGACTCGTCCAAAGGCGTCGTGAATGGCCGCATCGACCGGAGCGGCACACATCAGAGCCGTCAGGGCGTTGATCGGCTCAACGAGGTTAAGTTCCCTTGTGACACTTTGGGCCAAATCTAACAAATCAGTTTTGCGTTCAAAGTAGATGTCGATTGGATGGGCGTATTGTTTAGTTTCAGCCAGGAGAGAGCAGTATTGGCGACCCAATTGCCGCATAGCCAAGTCTCGTTCGGGATGGGTTAACTTTTCGCCCGGCCAGGCCCACAGGTCGCTGAGTAAAATCGCGCCCCAACCATCGGCAACTTTGCCGGCACGATTCTGTGCCCGAGCTCGAACCGTCATCATAGTGATCTTGGTTATCAGACCTGTGCCAAATTTCAAGGGCGTTCGGAAGCTCAGTGGTTCAAAAGTTGGATCTATCTCAAGGATTTTTATGTGGGTTTGCATTTGCGGGTCTCTTGTTTCCTTAGATTGGAGTAAGCGGTGCTGTAACCCCGGTCAAATCAGGCCGATTGCCAATCAACTACCCATTCCCAGAAGTGAGATCAGACGGTTAACCCCATTGGACGAGGCTAACTAATGGTAGTTAATATAATTCTTTCTCAAGTACTCTGTCAAGGGGAAAATCCTGCATCAATAGAGAAGAGAATCGAAGTCCTATATGTCTGAGCAGCAAGATATAAAGAATTTGCAGAGGGGGGCTCCATTTTTCTTGCATTCTTGGATCAATTTGGACATATTTACTCCAATAGGTGGAAAAACAGTGTGTATTCCCGTTAAACTGTCCGTTGTCTTTAAAATAGAGCATCTTATACTATGTATCAACGGGATACCTGGTTTGTTTGTCGATAATTCTGCAAATTCAAGTCTTTAGAGGAGATTCTACCAGAAAAAAAGCTATATGAATCCCCGAGAGCGATTTATCAAAACGCTATCGTTCAACTCTCCAGACCGCCCTTATTTCCACCATGCCTTCGGTCTTATGCCCGGAGTGATCGAGCGTTGGCACAAAGAGGGACTTGCTGAAGAGGTAGGTGAACAGGACATCCGCACCTACTTTGGCTTCGATCTCAAGGGCAGAGGAGTGGCGGTCAACCTGCTTTTTGATCCGCCGTTTGAATCTGAGATCATCGAGGAGACCGACGAATATATCATCCGTCGGGAATCAAGCGGGCAAGTGACGCAAATGTATCACGAAGTTTCCTCCCTGCCGCATGCCATCGGCTATCCGGTCGAAACTCCGGAGGATTGGCCGGCAGTCAAGGAGCGTTTACGGTATTCCTCGTCCCGATTCACTTCGGATTGGGTAGAGCAGGCCAAGCGGACGCAGGAGGCTGATGGGTTGCCGCTGTCCTTTGGCGGAGAAGGGTTCTACTGGATGCCGCGTGATTTGTTGGGAGACGAACGTCTCTGCCTCTGGTATTACGAGCAGCCCGAAATTGTGCGGGATATTCTGGCCACATACACCGACCTACTTTGCGCCTTAGCCGAGGAGATCGTGACTGAGATTCAGGTGGATACGGTGCACTTCGGGGAAGATATGGCATATCGGGGCGGGAGTATGATCGGGCCGAATATCTTTCGTGCCTTCATGTTACCGTGTTACAAGCGGGTGTTTGACATCTTCCGTGCTCAGGGGACCCGCCTTTTCAGCATTGACACCGACGGGTTGGTAGATGGCCTGATTCCGCTTTTTTTAGAGGTCGGGGTTAATGTCCTCGGCCCGATGGAGGTTAGGGCGGGCAACGATTTGGTGGCCCTCCGACGGCAATACGGCAGACAGATGGCCTTCACCGGCGGGCTGGATAAGTTAGTTCTGCCCGAGGGCAAACAGGCCATTGACCGGGAACTGGAAAGCAAGATACCGGCGATGCTTGAACTGGGCGGTTATCTTCCCTCGCTCGATCACCGCGTGGTGATAGAGACGCCACTGGCGGCATTTGGCTACTACGTGAAGCGTGCTTGGGAGCTTATGGGACAGGAGGAGCTTGCGGCACGTGTTCAGCACAGTGAGCTGGTGACTTAGCGAAAAAAGGAGCGTCCTTTATGGTCCAAATCAGTATCCGTACTAAAAGCGAAATAGAAAACGCCCTGCTAACCGCCGGTATCCCTTTCGGAAAAGGGGAGTTACAGAAAGGCGGCGGATTGAGGCTTGGCTTCGATGGCAGAGACCTTCCCCTGTGGTGGGAGGAAAGAGCTTACTGGTCCGATGGAAGCGTAAAGTGGATCTTTCTGCACACCAGAGTTCCTGCCGGAGAAAATGAATTGGTCCTCAGGACAACCGGTGCCGAAACCGATAGTCGCGGTTCGAAGCAAGTAAAGTTTGTGAACGGTGAGCTGCAATTGGAAGATGTGGTTCTGGAAATCTCTGAAGAGGGCTGGTCTTTCAAGACTCCCGGCGGCTCGTGGGAACTTGTCCAAGACATCACCGTTTCCGAACCCGAATTGGACGTAAGGCGCACCCCCTGGCAAGTTGAGCTGGTGGAGGCCAGTCCCATCGCCCCTCTGATCAGGCTGAAACCCGAACAGGCCGGAGAGGGGCTTCTCATTGATCAGTTTCTGAGGCTCGATCCTGTGGGGGAGCGGCTCATCTCGCAACGCAGGATGACCTGGGATAAGCCGGGCAAATATCACCTGCTGAGTGCTAAGGCAAGCTTGATTCCGGGTTATATTTCCCAGGAGAGAGGTTCACTCCTCATATCCGACTCTGGAAAGGCGAGCCATAATGGCGCACCGGTGGTTGAAGATCACCCGGAGGGAAGATGGGATGGAAAGGGCCATTCGCTTTGGATAGAGAAAGCCTGGCAGCGCAGCCCGCTAGAGATAGCGTGGAGTAGGGAAGGTGTTGAGTTATGCTTCTATCCGGGTAAGGTGAAGCCGCTGCCCGTATTGGGAGGAACCAGCTTTCGCCACACCGTTCACCTGACCTGCGGAGACAAGGCATCGGGTGTGGCCGGGCACGAGGTGGAATTCATAATGGCGCCGGTGCACGTTTGCCAAAGCAGTGCACTGGGATTGCTCACTCCATCGCCGGAAGATACGGACGCAGAGCCGGATTTTCCGGGATTTGAGAAGGCCCTGAGAGCTGCCTTCGAATCGGGGAGATGGTCTCGGTTATCCACAGCCAACAGGGAAGAAGGGGGCGTGGTGCCGCTGGAAGAAGAAAACAACCAAGCTCCAGACTATTTCGGCCTCCAACACTATGGAGACTGGCCCATGCCCTGGGGCGCGTATGGCGGCGAAAAAAGAATGTATGCCACCAACGAGTACGACGTGGCCTATGCCTATTTTCAGGGATACGCGCGATACGGTGATTGGCGTTTCCTGGAAGTGGCCAAACACTCGGCGATCCACATGACGGATGTGGACTGGATATCCCTCACCGGAGATATGCGTTTTCACGGATACTCTGAGACCGCCGAGGATCACGGGCATGCGAGAAGTGCCACTGGTGAATTGGGACACTACTGGACCGACGGCTATTGGATGCTGTATTTCCTTCACGGGGATGTGTGGGCAAAAGAATCGGCGATAGGGGTAACGGATTATCTTGTGCATTACTTCACCTCCGGTGACGAGAGTACTTTGCGCGAGACCTGGGGGCGAGGTAGCGAAAGGAACCTTGGCTGGCCCCTTGTTGCCCTGATGGGAACTTATGAGGTCACCGGGGACGAGCGCGTTATCGA
>JAUWEO010000202.1 GCA_030608245.1 Candidatus Latescibacterota bacterium | reverse complement strand
GCACAGAACCGACATACTATCTCCGGGGTGAGTCCCTCGCCGATCACCCCTCTTATGCCTGAAACACCGATCATCAACTGGTTCATAGCTCTAATGCCAAAATCAGGACTCACGTTTCGTAGGTTCAGTTACTACTGGGAGCATAATACAGTTTACGTTATTTTGGCTGAACGCTTCTTCAAATTGTGATAAGGAATTGTTGGGTTTCGTTCCTCAACCCAACCTAAAAGTACTATTTTTGCTCACAATATCGCTCAATGATCTTCCGGATAGTCCCTCTGGTTGAGGCACCGGGGACTTGCTCGATTCGCGCCACCTTGCCTCCAGCCCTGCGCACTGTCTCTCTGCCCACAATCTCGTCGAGCTTCCAATCCGCTCCTTTCACCAAAATGTCCGGGATAAGTGCCTCTATAATATAAGCTGGGGTCTCTTCTGGGAAAAAACAGACATAGTCAACTGCCTCTAAAGCGGCCAATACAGCGGCACGGTCTTCCTGGCAGTTGATTGGCCTTTTCTCCCCTTTCACCCGGCGCACGGACTGGTCGGTGTTAAGTCCGATAATGAGAACATCGCCCAGTTGTTTGGCCTTCCTCAGATATTCTACATGGCCTCGATGCAGAATGTCAAAGCAGCCATTGGTAAAAACGACCTTAAGACCCTTCTGTTTTAGCTCTTTTCTGATTTTCACCAATTGCTGAAGTTCAACAACCTTTTCCATAGATTTTTCCATTTTCCTGTGTTATCTAACAACCCTCAGACCAGCACCTTTCAGTTGAGCTTCCACCTCCTCTAAGGTACTCCAGTTGATGTCACCAGGGATAGAGTGTTTGAGCGCTGAGAAGGCATCGCCGTACTGAACAGCCTTTTGTATATCCTTGTCAAATTTCAGATAGCCGTAGAGAAACCCGGCGGTGAAGGAGTCACCACCCCCCACTCGGTCAACAATTTCCAACTCGTAGGTTTTATCTTTGTAAATCTTGCCCCCTGAGTAGGCAATGGCAGTCCAGGTGTTCTTCCATACCGATATATTGCCCCGCAGAGTAATGGCTACTGTTTCTAAGGCGAATCTCTCCGCCAGTTTGGCGGCCACTTCCTCGTAACTTTCAGCGGTTATGCCGAATACTCTCTGGGTGTCCTCTTCGGTGGTAAACAAGAGGTTAGTGTACTCCATAATTCGGGTCATCGTCTTGTTGGCTTGCTGTTGCGACCAGAGTTTTGCCCGGTAGTTTAAGTCCACACTGACAGGGCAGTTCACCGCCTTAGCTGTTTTTACTGCTTCCAGGGTGGTTTCAGCCGCTGAGGAACTCAAGGCCGGAGTGATTCCGGACAGATGAAACTGCCGGGCTTGCCCCAAGATTTTTTTCCAGTCTATCTCTCCGGAACAGATCGTGCTGATGGCCGAGCCAGAGCGGTCGTAGATCACCCTGCTGGCACGGGGAGAGGCGCCAAATTCGAGATAGTAGATACCTACCCTCCCACCGTCTGTCCAGAGGATGTGTTGGGTATCTACTCCCTGTTCACGGCTTTTGTTCTCCACCATTTTACCCAGAGGGTTACGAGGCAGTTTGGTTACGAAGGCGGTCTTCAGACCCAGGCGGCTGGCGGCCACTGCCACATTCATCTCGGCACCGCCGATCTGCACATCAAAGTTGGTGGTCTGTTCCAGTCGCCTGAAATTCGGTGGCGAAAGCCTCAACATCGCCTCTCCAAAGGTCACTAAGTCGTACATTATCCCTCCTTTCATCCCGCAGATTTGAATCAAAGTTGATTGATTCGTAGGAAGTCCCTAAACCCAATTCTTAACGCAAAGACGCCAAGGACGCAAAGGGAAAGCATTCGTTAAATAAGTAAATGATCGTATGTCTTGTTTTTGTCTGCGCTCTTTGCGTCTCTGCGTTAAAATTCACATCGCGGACTTTGCAGAATAAGGTTATTTGAGGATAACCTCTTTCCCTGTCTCGGCCGATTTGTAAAGGGCCTCCAGTATCCGGGTGATTTCCAGTCCCTGTTCGGCAGTGGCCGTCGGCTCCTTGTCTTTTAGGATACATTCCACAAAATGGGCAACCTCCGCGTCGAAACCACTTACATCTGGGAGTTTCGGTTCCAAGTCCACCAGGTCTCCCTGTTTCTCCGTGTAGATTTTTAGCGGAGGGAGATCGGCACCACCCTTGGTTCCCAAAAGAACGGAATAGACTTTCTCCTCTTTTATATTAGAAACCCAACTGGTCTCTAAGAACACCGTAGCTCCTGTCTCCAACCGGATAAAAGCACAGGCGAGGTCTTCTACATCAAGAGTCCCCTTCTCCAGAGGATAGTGGTCTCTGAATTTAGCGAAAGTGGAACCGGTCACTGAGACCGCCCTGGGATTGTCCATAAACCAGAGCACCAAGTCAAGCATATGAACACCCAAGTCGATAAGCGGTCCTCCCCCAGATTTTGCCTTGGTGGTGAACCAGCCACCCAGGCCAGGGATACCCCGACGCCTTAACCAACCTGTCTTGGCATAATAAATCTCGCCAAGCTCTCCAGCCTCGATATATTTTTTCAACCATTGAGAGTCGCTCTGGAAGCGTCTACAGAAGGCCATCATCAGTTTCCTGTCCACCTGTTTGGCTGCGTTGACCATCATCTGTGCCTGTTGGGAATCCATCGCCATTGGCTTCTCACACAGCACATGCTTTCCGGCCTGAAGAGCAGCCACCGTCACCTCGGCATGGAGAGAATTAGGAGTGCAGACTGAGATAGCATCGATCTCTTCTAATCTCAGAATCTTTCGGTAATCGTTGAAATAATTGGGGATCTTGTATTCCTCTGCAATTTGTTTCGCCCGTTTGGAGTTTAAGTCAACTACTCCCACTACTTCCACATCGGGAAGTTTCTGATAGCCCCTTATGTGGAGACTCCCTATGCCAGTGCCAATCACGCCGATTTTCAGCTCACTTTCTTTCACTGTTTTCTCTCCTCTGCTTTGCCTATTGCTGTATGTGTAAAGGAAACATCACTCATCCCCAGATCTCTCCTGCCAGAACGCCGTATCCTCTGACGAACTCTGCCGAGGTCATCGGTCGCCTGTCCTGAGGCTGAACCTGGGCAAGGAACAATTCCCCTTCTCCTGTGGCTATCCAGATGCCTTCTTTCCGATCAGCTTTGAACACCTCTCCTGGGGCGCGTTTGGGGGGCGTGGCCATCGTTGAGGCCCGGTGAATTTTCAGCAGCGTTCCCTTTCGGTGAGTAAAAGCCCCTGGACGAGGGTTAGTGCCCCGAATAAGATCTCTGATCTGCTCAGCAGGCTTTGACCAGTCGATACGGGCATCTTCTTTCCTCAACTTGGGGGCCTCACTGGCTCCTTCCTTTGGCTGTGGACCTCTGAGCAAGTTGCCAGATTCTACCAAAGAGACGGTCTTAGACACAAGTTCAGCACCCAGAAACATCAGCCTATCGTGGAGCTC
>JAUWEO010000087.1 GCA_030608245.1 Candidatus Latescibacterota bacterium | reverse complement strand
TTTTTTTAGTGAGATACCCATACAGGAATCTTATCTACCCGCCAGGGCAAGCCCCGTTAAATACGCAAAACATTTCATGGAGCAAGTCTCTGAGAAAGCCAGGTATACCTTTCCATAACCCGATTGTTCTTTACCGCCAGGACTAAGGCCTTCTTGGTGCCCACCAGAACCAACAGCTCTTTCGCCCGGGTAATAGCAGTGTAGAGAAGATTTCGCTGAAGCATCACATAGTGCTGGGTAGTTATCGGCATCACCACGACCTTGTGTTCAGATCCCTGGCTTTTGTGTACAGAAATAGCGTAGGCCAAGACCAGCTCGTCCAGCCCGGTGAAATCGTAGGAGACCAGATGATCAAAAGTCACCTTCACTGTTTGGCACTCTAAATCTATCTCCGCTATTCTGCCTATGTCGCCGTTGAACACCTCCTTATTGTAGTTGTTCACTATCTGCATAACCTTATCGCCCACCTTGAGCTCACTGCTGCCACGCTTATAACTCTGGCCCTTAGGGTTAAGACTTTCCTGCAGCAGTCGGTTGAGGTTTATCGCCCCCGTTTCTCCCCGGTACATCGGACACAGCACTTGGATGTCTTCTATCGGATGGTAGTCGTAGTGATCCGGCAGCCGCCGCACACACAAGTCTCTGATAATCTCCACCACTTTGACCGGATCTTCTTCCTCGATAAAGAAGAAATCCTCCGTTTTTCTGTTTTTGATTTGGGGGAAAACTCCCTGGTTGATCCGGTGGGCATTGGTGACGATCTTGCTCTGCTGTGCCTGGCGGAATATCTCGGTGAGTCTGACCACCTGGGCCCTCCCAGAAGCGATTATATCTTTGAGCACATTTCCCGCCCCCACCGAAGGCAATTGATCTACATCTCCCACCAGAATAAGACTTGCATCCCGGGGAATCGCCTTCAACAGGTTGTGCATCAAAAGGATATCTATCATCGAAGCCTCATCTACGATGAGGGTATCGACTCCTAAGGGAAAGCGTTCATTTCGCTTGAAAGTCATTGTCTGAGGTTCGAACTCCAGGAGCCGGTGGATCGTCTTGGCCTCTTTTCCCGTGACCTCGGAAAGCCTTTTGGCCGCCCGACCAGTAGGGGCGCACAGAAGCAGTCGCTGCCCTGTTTTCTCGCACAATCTGGTTATGGCCTTGGTGATTGTCGTCTTGCCCGTGCCTGGGCCACCGGTTATGACCACCACCGGTTCGGTCAGGGCTTTTCTGATAGCTACTCTTTGCTGGGGGGCAAAGGTAATCCCCTCCTCCTTCTCTAGGCTGTCGATCTGCCCTTTGATCCACTGGTCCGCAGGACTCAGTTTGGACCTTCCGGTGAGCAGGGTAAGACTTTTTGCTACTCCAGTCTCAGAGTGAAAAAAGGGCGGTAAATAAACCCGTTCGTTTTCAATAATCACATCCTCGGACTCCTTTAGGGCTTGAATAGAAGCGGGCACAAGCTCTGCCGGAACCTTCAGAATCTCAGCGCTGCTCTCCACCAATTCCTCTTGGGGAAGAAACACATGGCCCTTTTCCGAAGCCTGGTTCAGAACATATCTCACCCCCGCCTCTATCCTCTGGGGGGAGTTTTCCTCTACTCCTAAATCTCTGGCTATCTTATCAGCGGTGATGAACCCTATGCCCCAGACATCCTTGGCCAGACGGTAGGGATTTTCTCTGACTATCTGGATGGCATCTTCACCATAATGCTTGTATATCTTCACTGCATAGGCAGTGCTTATATTGTGAGACTGGAGGAACAGCATTACCTCTTTGATCTCTTTCTGTTCCTCCCAGGCTTTTCGGATCATCTCCACCCGCTTGGGACCTATTCCCTCCACCTCAATCAGCCTCTCCGGGTGGTGTTCGATCACCTCCAGGGTCACCAAAGCGAAGTGTCTCACTATCCTTTTAGCGCTGACCGGTCCTATCCCCATGATCAGACCGGAGCCCAAGTATTTTCTGATCCCCTCGGTTGTAGAAGGACAAACCACCCGATACTCCAACACCTTGAACTGGCGGCCGTATTTCGGATGGTTGGTCCACTCCCCGGAGAGTACTACATTTTCACCCGGATTAATCGAGGCTATCTCTCCCACGATGGTGGTCAGTTCCCTCCGTCCCCGCAGGCGAGAAGCTCTGTGTTTGGGCTGAAGTCTGGCAATCACATAACCGGTCTTCTCGTTCTGATAGGTAATCCGCTCTATTGTGCCTTCCAGCTTTTCCATTTGTCAAATAGGGAACTAATAAGAGATTAAAGGAGAAAAGGAAATGCTCTCCCTTTGCTCAGTTCTTAACTCCACTTCTCGTACATGTACACCTCTTCTTTGCTCTTCCTGGGCGTAGGAGAGGGCACATATTGAGGATGGCCTATAGGGAGTAAAGCCACCACCCGGATTTCTGTGGGGATTCCCAGGATCTCTTTAACCTCATCTTCTCCGAATGCCCCGATCCAGCAGGTTCCAAGGTCTTCTTCAACTGCTTTGAGGGTCATATGGTCAAGGGCAATGGCCAGGTCAACGGGATAGGAGAGCTGTCCGCAGGGCATCATATGGTCAGTAACGGTGCCACAAGCGACGATTACCGCCGCTGCCTCACCGACAAATCTCTGTCCATTAGCCGCCTGAGCCAGCTTTTGCCGGATCTGTTTGTCCCTGACCACAATAAACTTCCACTCCTGCATATTGCTTGCCGATGGGGCCAGCTGGCCGGCCTCTAAGACCAGATTGAGCTTCTTCTCCTCCACAGGCCGATCTTGATAGCTCCGAATACTCCTTCTGCTTCTAATCGCTGTCATTACATCCATTTACATCCCCTCCTTTCAAGATGTGTTTAGGATTTGAAAGTAAAACTACTCCATTCTGTCTGATCGATCCGGATATGGAGGCTTCTTCGGCTCTTTTGGTGGTTCTTTCTCCAGCATCTCCAGAATCACCTCGACGGCTTTTTCCAGTTGCGGATCGTGGCCGGCGACCATCTGGTGAGGAGCATTTTCAACCTCATAATCAGGGTCCACACCATAGCCTTCGACTTCCCAGTTGCCTTCGGTATTCCAGAAACCCCATGATGGTACTGAAAGGAAACCCCCGTCGATTGGTCGTGGATCGTTGCTTGAGTATCCGATAACGCCACCCCAGGTTCTTGTACCTACCAATGGGCCAAGCCCTGTCTTACGGAAATAGTAGGGGAAAAGATCGCCACCAGATCCTGCCCATTGGTTTATCAGCATAACTTTGGGTCCAGTGTGCGCGAATGGCGTCGGCCAATCGCGATAATCCCGGCGCGCCCAGTAGCTAAGTGTCGGACGGTTAAGCAGTTCAATAAAGCGATCCGGATCCTGGCCGCCGCTGTTAAACCGTTCGTCAATTATTAAGGCTTCTTTGGTTAGTTGAGGGACAAATTGTCTTACTAATTCGCTCTGGCCATTTCTACCGGTATTGGGCACATAGATGTATCCAACCCGACCATCGGTGGCCTGTTCGACTTTGTGCCGATTAGTTTCGATCCAGGCCAGATAACGCAGACGAATTTCGCTGGACATAGGTTCTACAACCACTTCACGAGCGCCGCTCCTAGTGGACGAAGAATTGATCGTTAGCGTGACCACCTCGCCGGAAAGTCCCTGAAAAGCCGCCCATGGGTCCTTGGAAATATCCAGCTGTCGCCCATTGACTGCTAACAGGTAATCTCCCTCGCTTACTTGCACTCCAGGTCGGCGTAGCGGCGAGCGCACTTCTGCATCCCACGCGGCACCTTGGTAAATCTTCTTGATGCGATAGCTGTTGTTCTTCTTGTCCAACTCAAAGTCGCAACCTAACAATCCCACAGAGATCTTCTTGGGTTTTTCAATGTCGCCACCGCCGACATAGGTATGCGAGGCATTCAATTCGCCAATCATTTCGCCGATTACATAATTCAAATCCTGGCGGTCTACCACATAGGGTAACAAAGCTTCATAGCGCTTCTTGATCGCCAGCCAGTCGAGTCCGTGCATATCCGGATCGTAGAAAAAGTCCCTCTCGATGCGCCAGGCTTCGTTGAATATTTGTTCCCATTCCTGGCGTGGATTAATCCAGGCCTGCAATTTGTCCGTAGCGATTTTGCCATCCTCAATCTTTTTCCCTTCAGCCAAGTCTATAATCCCATAGGTCGACTTGCTCCTGTAAATAACTTTCTTCCCGTCCGCCGAGAGATCGTAGGTATCGATGTCCGAGATGACAGTCTTTTCTTCGCGTTCCTCCAGATCGTAGTACACTAATGTACCTGATGGTTCACCGGGTTTAGCTGCGCCGGCAGATGGATGGCGGGCGAAAACTATCTTACCCTTTACCGCGTGTAGCTGCCCAACATTGCCTGCATCCACGGGTATTTTGACAACCCGCTGCTCAAAACCCTTGAAATCGATCTTAACCGGCTCAGGTTTCTTTTCCTTTTCTTCATCTTTGTCGGACTTTTTTTCAGATTTAGAGTCCTCCTTTTTATCTTTTTCCTTATCTTCCTCCCCCTTTTCTTCGTCACTGAGAGGGGCGACTGGTGACTCGATGTCCTTACGTAAGGTAATTGCGTAGACATTAGTGGCATTGGGGTAAATCCAGGTTTCATACATGGGATCGTATACCGGTGTGAAGGTACGATTAGAGTAGAAATAGAGGTACTTGCCTTCTGGGTCAAAGACCGGAGAGAAATCATGGTAATAATCACTGGTTACCTGATGCACTTTACTCTGGATTGTATCATAAATCAGAATTGCGCCCTGTCTATTTGGCATGTACTTCGAATAGGCGAGCCAGCGGCTATCCGGTGACCATGAGTAGGAGGTTATTCTTAACCACTCGTCTTTGTCAACAAATTTCGGCTTGCCATCGTCGATATCCAGGACAAAGACACTGCCTGTTTTGTCGCTAAAGGCGATCCGTTTGCTGTCCGGTGACCAGACAGGGCAATAGCGAAAGACTTTGCCACCTGTGGTAATCCGACGCTCCGGTCCCTTTCCATCGCCAGCGCGCAGGTATAGTTCGTATTCGCCGGTGCGATCGGAGAAATAGGCAACGTATTCACCATCCGGTGACCAGGCCGGAAAACGCTCTGCGACTCCAGACGAGTTGGTCAAATTGCGCACGCTACCGTGCTTCTCCGGCACCGTGAAGATCTCCCCCCGTGTCTCGAACAATGCGCGTTTGCCGCTGGGGGAAAGCGAAAAACTCTTGATATTCTCAGATACATCTTTGAGCTGAGCGCGTACCCGCGGCAGATCGGCTGGCACTCCTATGGAAATCGGCCTCGAGGTCTCGCTGGTCAGGGCGAGTAAGTGAAGTTCGCCGCCGTTTTCGAAGATAATGGCACCCGGCCCCAGGCTGGGCCATTTCACATCGTAATCGGTAAACTTAGTGATTTGGCGCGTCTCTTGGGTAGCAAGATCGTAGGCCCAAATGTTGAGTTTTTTTCGCTCGTCCCGATCGGACAGAAAATAGATTGTGTTCTTATACCACATTGGCACAGCGTCTGTACCTTCAAAGTCAGTGATTTTTTCTGACGTGTTATTCACGAAATCGTACAGCCACAGATCACTGGCCATGCCACCGCGATAGCGCTTCCAGGTGCTGAATTCCCGGGAAATGAATTGAAAGGTAATGCGCTTACCGTCGGGACTGAAGCTGCCGAGTTCACCATAGGGCAAAGGAAGTGTCTCCGGCATACCGCCCACAACCGCTTGTTTGAAAAAACGATTGAACCGACGCGATGGACTAATCATTCGTGAGCGATATAGAATATGCCTTCCGTCCGGGTACCAGTCTACTACCAGATCGTTCTCGGGATGATGTGTCAACCGCTTTGGGGTGCCACCTTCAGCAGGTATGATATAGACGTCGGTGTTACCGTCATAGTTGCCGCTGAAGGCAATCCATTGACCGTCGGGTGAAAATTTAGGGAAAAGTTCTTGTCCCCTGGGAGAACTCAACTTGCGCGCCATTCCGCCCTCTTTGGGCACAACCCACAGATCGCCGGCATATACAAACACAATCCGGTCTGCACCCACATCGGGAAAGCGCAACATAAGTGCGTCCGGCATTTCGCTGCGGGCCGGCTGTGCAACGGCAAATGCTGGGGATAAACAGAATAGAACACCAATCAAGACAAACAAACGTTTCATAACAATCACCTCACTTTTTTGTGAAAGGGAAATTATGCATTTCCTGCAAGGGTTCACTCCCGTCGGACAAAGTGCAGACTTACCTCACTGAAGTACATCAGGCAGCTCGCTCAGGCTTGTGATCTGGGCATCTGGCGTGACTTCATCCCCACAGTCATCCCCCGACCGATTAATCCAAATCCCTTTGAGACCAGCTTGTTGTGCCCCGTTGATGTCCCGAGCAAGACTGTCTCCCACCATCACTGCTTTTGCAGGACAAGCAGTAATTTCCTCGAGAGCCAGAGCGAATATCCGGGGATCAGGTTTCCCGACACCCACCTCTCCAGAAATAATGATTGCGTCAAAGTATTGTGCCAGGTTGGCTCCTTGGATCTTCTCGTGCTGGAGGTCGGGCACTCCATTGGTAACGAGGGCCAAGCGGTAGATCCCCCGAAGATCCTTCAGGACAGTTTCTGCATCGGGAAACGCGACATGGCGCGCACGCCGCTCCCCCGGGAACACCGCGGCCAACTGCTTGGCGAAGGACAAATCGTGTACGCCCTGATCAGCAAGGGCTCGTTCCCATGTTTCACGACGATAGGTGGGTGCCCACTGGTGAAGGGTCTTGAGGTTCGGATCATCACCGGAGAAGCGAGCCCACAGACCTTCCCAGGAACTTATCCCGATCGTACGGCAGTAGGTGATGGTTGGAAATGCACGCCACAACTGACGCGCATGGTGACGTACCGCTTGATGGAGCACCTTCGGATCAATGCCATATTGCTCACGAGCCCGCTCACAGGTGGCAAGAAAGGCTGCCTCCGCAGAGGCTTCCTCCACCACCAGCGTGTCATCGAGATCGCAGAGGATAGCCGTTATTGCCATAAATCATACCTTTCGCTCGGGCCAGTATTTCGTTAACGGGCCGCATTTGCGAAGTACCGAAGCTATTCAGTGAAATGTTGCACCAATCTGGTTGGACGAAGTTGGACACTTCAATGTTCTACTTAGGCCAAATGAGCAACTGGTATGATCTCCGTTCTTTCAGGAACCTTCTTTCCAGATGCAATTTCTTCAACTCTTTGTAATACAGTTGAATGATAGTACCTGCAACCGCATCTCTCACATATACCGATAGGTACATCCTCAAGGATGACGAAACCAGATTTGTGTTTAAAAGATTCTCTTGCTACTATACGTTCTTTAACGGTACCT
>JAUWEO010000046.1 GCA_030608245.1 Candidatus Latescibacterota bacterium | reverse complement strand
ATTTCTTCAGAAACTGGACTTCACCGGTGTGGTTCTCACCAAGCTGGACGGCGATGCCAGAGGAGGCGCCGCCCTCTCCATAAAGGCAGTTACCGGCAAGCCTATCAAGTTTGTGGGCATAGGCGAGAAGACCGACGCCTTAGAGGTATTCCATCCAGACCGGATGGCCTCCAGAATCCTGGGTATGGGCGACATCGCTTCCTTAGCAGAAAAAGCGCAAGAAGCAATTGACTTAGAAAAAACTGAGCAGTTACAGAAAAGACTCAAGAAAGAGGGCTTCAGCTTAGAAGACTTTCTGGACCAACTCCAGCAACTTAAGAAAATGGGGCCTCTGGAGCACCTGTTGGAGATGCTCCCCGGCCCACGCAACCTAATTAAGAACCTGCAAGTAGATGAGAATGACATCACCAGAATCGAGGCCATTATCAATTCTATGACCAAACAGGAGAGGCAAACTCCCCACATCATTGATGGCAGCCGCCGGAGACGAATAGCAACAGGCAGTGGCACCACCGTTCAACAGATTAACAGCCTGCTTAAACAGTTCCAGATGATGCAAAAGATGGTGAAAAGTATGGCTAAACCAGGAGGCTTAAATAAGATTCCGCTACCGTTCTGATTCTGAGAATCTAAACTTTCAACAGGAGGTGACTTTTGCCAGTTAGAATAAGATTAAGAAGGATGGGAAAGAAGAAACAACCATTTTATCGGATAGTGGTGGTGGATTCCAGAAGTCCGAGGGATGGGAGATATATCGAATCTTTAGGGTATTACAATCCGCTTACAGAGCCTGCTGAAGTACGTATCGATGAGGAAAAAGCTGTTTCCTGGCTGGATAAGGGTGCCGTTCCCTCCTACACAATACTCAGTCTCTTAAGGAAAGCCGGGATTCTGAGAAAACGGCACGAAACACAGAAGAGAGCAGCTTTACTCAACCCTCTCTCTGCCGGAGAGGATACCTCTGAAACTCCCGAATCTCCAGAAGAGAGTCCCGTCCAGTCAGATACCTCTGACAAAGAGGAAGAAGAACAAGCGGATTAAGACCACGGGGTAAGCCAAGGATGTTAATCGATATTCTCACCATATTCCCAGGGATGTTCGGCGGACCTTTCGACGAGGGCATGGTAAAAAGGGCACAAGAGAAAGACCTGGTGAGCATACACATACATAACATCCGTGATTACACCCAGGACAGGCATCACCAGGTGGATGACTACCCCTTTGGTGGGGGAGCAGGAATGGTGCTCAAGCCCGAACCCATCAGCCGGGCTCTTAAGGTTATCAGACCGCCGGAGGCCCTGGGAAGGGTTATCCACCTCACCCCCCAGGGAGAGCCTCTTAATCAGCTAAAGGCAAATGAATTGTCGCTGGAGGAGACCCTTGTATTTATCTGCGGACATTACAAGGGCATCGATGAGAGAATTAGAGAGAAATATGTTACTGACGAGATCTCCATTGGCGACTATGTGATAAGCGGCGGGGAACTGGCGGCAATGGTGGCAATTGACGCGGTAGTGCGTCTGATACCAGGGGTGCTGGGTGATTCTCAGTCGGCCCTGGATGACTCATTTCAGGATGGATTGCTCGACTGTCCCTGGTACACCCGTCCCAGAATCTTTGAGGGAATCAAGGTCCCAGAGATACTGTTTTCTGGAGACCACCAAAAGATTCACCAGTGGAGAATGGCACAGGGCTTGGAAAGAACTCGAAAAAGAAGACAAGATCTACTAAGGAATAGTGTCCATTGATAGTTATCAGTGGCCCGTTGAAAGGCATCGAAAGGTCAATCAATTCAATTAGATAGTGTCTGTCCGATAAGACGCTTATTTAACGGGGTGAAGACTTTGGCCTTCGACATTGATTTGTCAATACCAAGACAGGGATTAAAACCTAAGACAACACTCAAGAAAATAAAGGAGGAGTAGATGGAACTTCTATCCTCGGTTACTGCCCGGCACCTGCGGGAGGACATCCCCCAGTTTGGGCCAGGCGATACCGTAAGACTACATGTCAAAGTAATAGAAGGGGAAAAGGAGCGAATCCAAATATTTCAGGGTATTGTTCTCCAGAAACGGGGGGAAGGTGTCAGCAAGACTTTCACTGTCCGCCGGCTCACCGGAGGCATTGGTGTGGAGAGAATATTCCCCTTGCATTCCCCTAATATCACTAAGATCGAGGTGAGGCGCTCTGGTAACGTGAGACGGGCAAAGCTTTTCTACTTAAGGACAAAGAAAGGGAAGAAGGCTGCCAGGATTGCTGAGAAAAGAATACAGCCTTGATGTTTGAGAAATTGCTTCTTGCCAGCCCTGTGGGTAGTTTCACACCCTACAGGGCTAGCTCAGATATTTTTGCACCAAACCAGTAAGGCCGCTCTCGCGTGGCCTGGCAAGAAAAAACTTCTGTCACCAAACATACTCACGAGGAGATTTCTCTATGAAGAAAACTGCCGCTGTTATCTGTGCGTCGCTTACCACCACATTTTTTCTTTGCGCCTCTGGTTGTGGAAAAAAGGCGGATTTGGTGGTGGCAAACGTGGGAGAGAAAAAGATAACCGTCGGGGATCTTTACCAGGCTGGTCAAAAGATAGCCCCAGAAGGAGAAGGGGAAATAAGTGATACCCAAAAGTTGAGAAAATGTCTTGACCTGCTCATCAATAAGGAATTAATAGTCTTAGAAGGCAAGAATCGAGAGTTGTATAAGGATAAGAAGGTATTCGAAGCCCTGAAGGAGAAGAAGCGAGGGTTAATGCTTCGAAAACTCTATGAGGTAGAGGTAGAGAACAAGACAAAGGTGAGCGATGAACAAGCCAGGGAATACTTTGACCAAAATAGGCTGAATGAAAAGGTAAGAATCGGCCAACTTGTGGTTAAGACAGAGTCTGCGGCGAGGCAGATTCTCACAGAACTTGAGCAGGGCAAAAATTTCGCTGAACTCGCCCGGCAGAAGTCTACAGATAAACGCAGTGCCCAAAAGGGCGGCGATGCCGGATGGTTTGTCCGTGGTGGACTGATCCCCGAAATTGAAGAAATCGTCTTCTCTATGAAAGTTGGCCAACTTTCTCACCCAGTTAAGACCCGCTCTGGATACTCCATTCTTAAGCTCGCCGATAAAAAAGAGGTGAAATTCAAGCAACTGAAAGACGAAATCAAAGAGAGCCTCTTCCCCGAGGCAGCAATACAGAAAAGAAGGGAGCATTCCAACTCAGTAAGGGTGGAGAACCATCTCCAATATGAGGCTCAAGGACTGATAGTGTTCTTGAATGAGCAACAGGAATTGGGTCAAGAACTTCCTGAACTCTCTGCTGAGGTGGGAAAGACTGTTCTGTACAGATTTGATGGCGGAGAGATGACGCTAACCGATTTTGTTGAGGACCTGAAAAGGCTGTGTCGCAGTTGCAAGTATCCGGCAATCGGAGACAGTGCTGCCTGGAAGCCAATAGCCGATCGAGTGGTTCTGGAATTTGTGCTTCTGCCTCGAATCGCTCGTCAATTAGGGATAGATGGAGATAAAAAGATTATAGCTGAATTAGAGCGAAGCAAAGAAGCGTTTGTGGCAGAAAGACTGCGAGAAATTGAAGTTCTTGAACAGGTGTATATTACGGAAGCGCAAACAAGAGAGTATTTTCACACCCATCGTGACGACTATATAGCACCGGCTCGGACCGAGGTCGTAGATATCTTATTAAAAGCCAAAAAGCAGGCAGAGACCACCCTCCAACGGCTTAAGCAAGGTGCTGATATGGAAGAACTGGCTGAGAAACACAGCACTCTCAAGAGACCGGGCGAATTCAGATGGAAATTCCCTATGGTCAATGACAAAAGGTCAGAGAGCATATTTGGAAAACGCTTCGTGAAGGCAGTCTTTGAAGCAAAACTGGGAGAAATCACAGGTCCTATAGAGGTAAGAAATGGATATGCGGTGTTCAAGGTCCTGAAGAGAGAACCACCTCGGAGGAGAAGCTTTGGAGAGGTCAAGAATGCGGTGACTACACTCCTCCGACAAAGAGAGGAAGAAAGGCTGTTCAATGAACTCATGAAGAATCTAAGGGAGAAATACGACCCCCAAATAATCATCTACGAAGACACTTTACGGAAAGTAACCACAGGAGAGACAAATGTTTCTGCGCAGAGCTAAAATTTGGCTGTTCTCCTCTCTATTGATGATCTCCTCTGCGGCTGCCCAGCAGATTGTCGACAGAATCGTTGCTGTGGTGGACGATGAGCTTATTCTCCAATCAGAGCTTGAGCAGGCTCTACAGTTTGAGATGTCGCAGCAAGCTCTCACTGCTGCTGAGAGAGACCAGTTTCGTGATCAATTGTTGGAAGCAATGGTCAATGACAAGGTGCTTCTGATTAAAGCCAAAAGAGACAGTATCATAGTGAGCGACAACGAGGTCGACGATGCCCTCCAGGAACAACTGAACAGAATCAAAGAGCAAGTGGGCTCAAAGGAAGGATATGAAAAACTGTTGGACAAAGAAGGAATAACGGAAAGAGAACTCCGCAGGCGCTATCGGAGTCAAATCCGCAACTATCTGTTGAAACAGAAAGTTATGGCATCTCTCAGCAACCAAATCGTTATCTCCTATAAAGATGTGGTTGACTTTTACAACGCTCACATAGACAGTCTTCCTCCTCGCCCTCAGATGGTCAGCCTCAACCAGATATTTCTGAAATACCCTGACAATGAAGATGAAAGCTACCAGAAGATCTCTGGACTTCTGCAGAAGATAGACCAGGGCGAGGATTTCGCCCAACTGGCGAAAAAGTACTCGCAAGACCCTGGTTCTGCTGAAGCGGGCGGGGATCTGGGCTTTTTCTCACCAGGCACTATGTTGCCCGAATTTGAAGAGATAGCTTTCTCGTTGAGCTCGGGGACGGTTAGTGAGGTGGTGAGAACAGCCGCAGGATATCATCTGATTAAAGTAGAAGAAAAGAAGGGTGATAAAATTAGAGCTCGTCACATCTTAATTAGAGTTAATCCTACGAGAGCAGATGTCAAAGCAGTGGCTGCTGAACTGGAGAGCTTAAGAGCCCGAGTCCTCAATGGCGAGGATTTCTCCGAATTGGCCCAGAAGTATTCTATGGATATCCAGAGCGCAGCTCAAGGCGGACTTTTGGGCTGGTTCTCGGTAGAACAGCTTCCACCTGTTTTCAAACAGACTGTCTCAAAGCTGGAGGTGGGGCAAATCAGCGCTCCCATCCTCATTGATTCCGGGATGTGTATCCTCCGGTTGAACGATAGCCAGCCCCAGCGACCGCTTGAGTTGGAACAAGATCGTGACCTATTGGATAATATGCTCAGACAGGAGAAATTGAGACACACCTTTGATAAAATGATCGCTTCTTTAAAGCAACAGATTTACATAGATATAAGAAAAGATTAGACGGAGGGATGAGAATGAAAAGAGACGGTTTTTTGCCTGTCCGATGGGCAAAACTGAACAGAGCCCTACTGCTGGCATTATTTCTAATGCCCAATTTAGTATTAGCGACCGAAGGTTTTGATCCCTCCCGAAATCCAGAGCTGATGCGGCTAATTCCCTCACCGGATACGAGCAAGGTGACCAAAGTGCTCCAACGTGCAGGGACAAACTGGCAGGAGTTGGCAAAAGCGCTCCAGCAGGTCAAACCAGAATACCGGCCAGGAATGATAGCCCTGATCTCCCCTCTTAGATCGGTAGACCTGTTCTCTCCCACCGCTGAAGTGCTGCTTCAACAGGTTAATTATGCCTACAAGGCTCGACAAGAACTGCCGTGGCAGATTAGGGAGGAAGAATTTGAAAGATATGTTCTGCCGTTTCGCATCAGCTCAGAGTGGTTCATCCCTTGGCGGGCAGAATTATACGGTCAATTTCGTTCTATGGTTAAAGGCACCAGCACAGCCACAGAAACGGCCAGAATAGTGAACAAGTGGGTAGAGGACAACACAGAGGTGAAATCTCGCTGGGGCGGAAGATGGCCTCAGGCACCTATCCTCACCTTAAGGGGCAGAGGTGGAAACCAGGTTTCGGTCACCGTTTTCACTGTAGCTGTCCTCCGATCCGTAGGCATACCCAGTCGTCTTGTCAGAGTGGATTTCTTTGGAGACAGTCCCGGGGGAACCGCCTGGGTAGAAATCCTCTCCGACGGCCAGTGGTTACCCCTTTACCCTCACAGCCCTGCTGACCTTGGCAATTTCGGCAGACTGAATCGGGAACATCCCAGGGCTATTCCCTTAGTGTATGCTGACAGAAAAGAGAATGTTACTGCCCACTACTCTCCTATGGGGACTCTGAAGGTAGCCATAACCGCTCTCGATAGCCTGAGCCGGGGGGGAAGATCCATTGATTTCAGCGTAGGCGTGTTCAATGACGGCGGATGGCGAACGGTTACTGACCGGATGGGATTTTCATTCGCCCCAGACAGCACTGGGGCCTTCCAGATAGAACTGGGCGTAGGAGATTACCTGGCAGAGGCAGAGATAGACAAATATGTTATCTTTCTGAAAAGATTCAGCATAGAGAAAGATAAAACCACCTGTATTGAGATAAATCCGAAGAGATGGGAGTATACAGAGGACATCTACGACTCGTACCGATAGAAGTGCTCTTCTCGTTTTCATACTAACCTGTTTGCCAAAGCCCAAGGGAACCAGGCTTTTGATGAGACCTGCTTCCTATTCTTTCCTCTCTCCTACCCTATCCTTCTTCCTCTCTTACCCCACTCGTCGAAACAGGAATAGCTCTGCTCAATTTCGCAGCAAGGGGGGATTAGCGAAACTTTCTTCGGATATGTTCCCCGATCGGCTGGATTAACGAAAGTTTTTTCGCAAATCCAGTAGTTATCTGAAATTGCCCGCTTTAGAAATGGATCCTAAAATGAATAAAAATATATTAACCAACACTTCTTCACTGGAGGAATTAGATGATCACTAAAATCATAATGCCCAAGCTTGGAGAAACAATGGATGAGGGCCAGATTGGCAAATGGCTCAGGAGAAAAGGCGAAAAGGTGGAAAAAGGAGAGTCCCTGTTCGAGGTCACCTCTGACAAAGCCAATTTCGAGGTGGAATCGCCGGCTACCGGGCTCTTGCGAAAAATCTTAGCCGAAGAAGGGCAGGCAGTGCCGGTGACCAACGTCGTAGGCTACATCGCAGACTCCATGGAAGAACAGCTGCCCGAAGAAGTTACCACGGTCACAGAACCCCCGGAGCCGGTCTCTCCACCCTCAGAGAGGAAAAAGCGGATTAAGATCTCTCCTCTGGCCCGAAAACTCGCCGAGCAAAGGGGGATCGACATCTCCCAGATTAAAGGCAGCGGCCCAGGGGGAAGGATTACTAAGGAAGATGTAGAGAGATTTCAACCTGTTGCAAAAGCCCAAGGCGAGGGAATACCGCTGTCTGGGATGCGGAAGCTTATCGCTCAACGTATGAGCCAGAGCAAAAGGGAGGCCCCTCACTACTACCTCCAGACAGAGATCGATATGTCGGATGCGGTTAGATTGAGAGAAGATTTACTCCCAGAGATGGAGAAGACCTTCTCTGTCCGTCTCTCCTACACCGACTTGATGATCAAAGCAACTGCCCTCAGCTTAGAGCAGTTTTCGCTGTTAAATTCCACTTATGAGAATGAACAGATAAGATCGTTTAAACAGGCCAATACAGGAGTGGCGGTAGCCTTAGAGGAGGGATTGGTTGTGCCGGTAATAAAAGATGCCGCCCACAAAGCCCTCTGGCAGATTGCCCAGGAGAGAACCCGGTTGGTCGCCCGAGCAAAGGAAGGCAAACTCACCCAGGAGGAGCTTTCCGATGGCACATTCACTATTTCCAACTTAGGCACCTTCGAGATAGACCTATTCACCGCCATAATCAATCCCCCCCAGGTGGCGATTTTGGCTGTAGGCGCAATCAAGGAGCGACCGGCGGCATTGGACGGCCAGTTGGTGATTCGACAGACAATGAAAGTCAGTCTTTCTCTTGACCACCGGGTGGTAGACGGCGTCGCAGGGGCACAGTTTCTCAGCCGCCTGAAAGAATTGTTGGAAAAACCCTATCTGCTCTTGGTAACTGCGGGAGGTGGAAATGCCTGAGAATAGAGCGGTCTCCAGTTCTCTCTACGACCTGATAGTGATCGGCTCGGGTCCCGGTGGCTATACTGCAGCTATTCGCGCCGCTCAGTTGGGGGCAAAAGTCGCCGTTATTGAAAGAGGACATTTGGGAGGAACCTGCACTAACAAGGGTTGTATTCCTACCAAGGCCTTAGTGGCGGCTGTTGAGACCTTAGAGACCATAGGCAGAGCTGCTGATTTCGGCCTTAAGGTGGGAGACCCTGAAGTCGACCTCCCCGCCTTGCACAGACACAAAAACAAAATTGTAGAACGGCTGCGAAAAGGCATAGCATTGCTGTTTAAAAGTTATAACATAGATCTAATAAAGGGAACGGGCAAGTTTGTGGCGCAGACAGATTCAGAGACACTGCGTATAGAAGTGGCCAAGGATGCAGAGCAGTTAGCTCTGCAGGCCAGGCAGGCCATCATCGCTACCGGCTCGGTCCCGGCCTCTATCCCCGGAGCGAACATAGACGGGGAAAAGATACTGACCTCAGACCACATATTGGAGCTCTCTGAGATACCACCCTCTCTTCTGATTGTGGGGGCAGGGGCAATTGGACTGGAGTTTGCCTCGATCTTCAACGCCTTGGGCAGCGAGGTCACCCTGGTAGAGATGATGCCCCAAATCGCCCCCGGAGAGGACGCGGAGACAGCAGGGCTTCTGAGGCGCTCTTTGATCAACAAGGGAATAGAGATAAAGACAGGCGCGCGGGCGGAGGAATTCAAGATAGGCCCGGAGGGTGTAGAGGTAAAGGTTACCGGAGGAGATTCTGAATCCGCGCTTTCTTCTCTTTTCTCTACAGTCCTGATTGCCGTGGGAAGAAAACCCTACCTGGGAGAGCTTGGCTTAGAGCAGCTCGGTGTGGAAACTGACGGCCAGCAGATAGAGGTCAACCAAAAAATGGAGACCACCCGTCCCGGAGTCTATGCTATCGGAGATGCAGTCGGGGGCACGCTACTTGCCCATGTAGCAGCAGCTGAAGGGATTGTAGCCGCCGAAAATGCCCTGGGAAAATCGTCAGAGGTTGACTACCGAGTCATACCCAACTGCATATATACCTGTCCCGAGATGGCCAGTGTGGGATTGACGGAGGCCAAAGCTAAACAGGCAGGCGGCTGTGAAGTGAAGGTGGGAAGATTTCCTTTTGCGGCCAACGGGAGAGCTTTAACCTGCAGCGAAACTGAAGGTTTGGTGAAGGTGGTGGCAGAGGAGGATACCGGTGAGGTTCTGGGAGTCCACATTATCGGGCCTGTGGCCACTGAACTGATTGGTCAGGCAGCAGTGGCCTTGAAGCTGGAGGCCACCATCGAAGAGTTCAACCGTATCAGCTGGGCCCACCCTACCCTATCGGAAGCGATAATGGAGGCTGCCCTGGATGTCCGCAGCGAGGCTATAGACCTGCCCAGGAAAGGCTGAGGGGGTGCAGGGGTGAGAGGGAGAAAAAGCTTCTCACTCTATACTTCGCACTTCTCTCTTCCAACTTGTCCTCCTGGCTTTCCCCTGCACCACAGAGATTTGTTGCTCGTTCGGGACGGGCACTTTTTGTGCGAGTCCATTAAGAACAAACGATGAAATATGCTGTCCTTAATCTTGGAATAATAGGTTATAACGAGGCTTACTCTCAACAGCAGGAATTAATAGCCAAACG
>JAUWEO010000074.1 GCA_030608245.1 Candidatus Latescibacterota bacterium | reverse complement strand
TAGTTACCTCGTCGGCAGAGGAGTATCACCAAAAAGAATGAGAGCTGTTGGTTATGGTGAAGAGAACCCGGTCGCTGACAACAAAACCATAGAAGGACGAGCGCAAAACAGAAGGGTAGAGATCCTGAGAACAAAGTGACCCGAGACCTCACCACAAACCGGGCTGATGCCTTCGCTCTTTGGAACCAAGCCTTCTATTGCTATGTTAGCTGGGGCTTGCTCCATTAGCAAAAAGTCCAACTAAGGGAAAGGACGAGGGGTGGAAGATCTCGGTATTTCAAATATTCCTTCCCCCCTCCCTTTTTCTCCTCCCGCAAGGGGAGGGGAAGCTTAACTTTTTACGAATGGATCAATCATGATTGATTTGTAAAAAGTCCTTTTTTGTCATGGTTTTATGTTAAGAGTCAAGAACTTTTTCAAAGAGATTTCAAAAAATGATGACAGGCGGCGAACGGTTCGGAATGACAACTTTGCTACTTTTTACGAGGCAATCAGGATTGACTCATCTGCTATTGGGGTGATACGGACAACGCAAGAGTGGATTAAACTCTTGCGTTTCGATGACCGGTTTGATCCCGAGACTGTCAGGGATGGGCAATTAAAGCCACCAAAGCGGAGACGGGTTTGATAACGTCACTCATGGATTGGACGGGGCAGCCAAAAGAGCAGGTATAGGCCATATCTTCCTTCACACCCTCCGTTACACCTTTGCATCCCACCTGGTAATGTCCGGATTAGATTTGGCTACGGTTCAGAAACTCCTTGGCCACAAGGACATCAAGACCACAATGCGATATGCCCACCTCTCTCCGGATCACTTAAAAGCTGCTGTTGAGAAATTAGATTGGCACAAATCTGGCACAAATGCCCCTGACCAACAAAAAGGCACTCAGGCGGTCAGGCCTTAAGTGCCTATAATTCTTAGCGAAGGATTAGTAGCGGTGGAGGGACTCGAACCCCCGACACGAGGATTATGATTCCTCTGCTCTAACCAACTGAGCTACACCGCCAAGGTTCTTTAAAAATAGGAAGAGAATTCTATTTTGTCAAGAAAAAAACAGCTTATCTTGGGGCTATCTTTTCTTATTGACAAAGCACACGATGAAAGTTAGATTATAGTCGAAATCAGGATACTATGGAGCAATAAACACAAGATCTTTAACTTCGAAACTAAGAGGAGAAAAAATGACCGCAGCAGAGATAGAAAAAAAGATTGAGGTGATTCAAACACCACCAGTGAATAAAGTGGCTGCCGCTTTCTCCGGAGGCCTTGATTCCAGCTTGAGCATCGAGCTTCTGCGGAGAAAGTATCAGGCCAAAGAAATCGTTCCTATTACTGTAGATATCGGACAGGGTGATGAAGAGATAGAGCAGAGCAAACTTCACGGCAGGGCTCTGGGGATTGAGCCCATTTTTATTGATGTAAAAGAGGAATTTGCCAGCCAGTGGGTAAGTATGGCTATAAAGGCCAATTCCGACTACGAGGGCTACCCGGTTTCCACTTCGATGACCAGGCAGCTCATCGCCCGCAAGGTGGCCGAGAAAGCGGTGGAACTGGGCTGCGATGCTTTGATTGAGGGAAGCAGTGGCAAGGGCAACGACCAGTACCGAATGCACAATGTCTTCACCATGTTTGCTCCTGGGTTAGAGGTTTTGGTGCCGGTACGAGATTTCGATCTAACCCGAGGGGAAGAAGAGTTGCTGTGCAAGGCTTGGGGTGTACCGGTAACAGAAACCCTGACCGGCGGCGATGACAAGACTATGTGGTGCCGCTCCATCGCCAGCGGAGCAATTGATCTCAATCAGGAACTGCCCGAGGATATCTGGATGTGGTTGGTGGTGCCCGAGAAGGCAAAAGACCAATCTTCCGCCGTTGAAATAGAGTTCGCTGAGGGTATCCCGGTCAGCTTGAACGGGAAACAGACGCCACTTGCAGAGCTTATCCTCCAATTGAATGTGATCGGCGGAGAAAACGGCATCGGTCGCATAGATATGTTCGAGGATGGTATTATGGACCTGAAGTCCAGGGAGATCTATGAGGCCCCGGCTGCTAAGATCATCCTCGCCCTGCACCGGGACTTAGAGCAGTTCTGTCTGACCAAAGAGGAGATCATGTTCAAAAAGGCCATTGATCAACAATGGGCCTATATGATGTACCACGGCGAGGCCTTCCATCCTCTCCGCTATGAACTAGAGGCCTTTATCGCCCGGAGCCAAAAGCCAATTAATGGTGAATACAAGGTTAAGCTTTATAAGGGCAATATGGAGATTCTCGGACGCAGCTCTCCAACCGGACTGTTCGCCCCTGAGATCCGCTCTATTAAAGCGGGAGGTTTCGATCAGCGGATGTGCCGGGATGCCGCCCACATCCGGGCCTTGCCCTATCGGGTACTGGCTAAAAAAGGAAGGGTAAAATACCTATGACCAAACTGTGGGAGAAAGGCTACCAGTTGGATCAGCAGATGGAGCGCTTTACGGTGGGAGATGATTATCTGCTGGACCGGAAGCTCATCAGGGCGGATGTGTTGGGCAGTATTGCCCACGCCAAAATGCTCTCCACTATTGACATTCTCACTGCAGAGGAATTCATCAAGCTCAAGAAATGCTTGCTTGAGGTTCTCTCTCAGGCTGAAAAAGGAGAATTCCAGATCAGACCGGAAGATGAGGATGTGCATACTGCAGTGGAGAATGCCCTTACCCAGAAGCTGGGCGAACTGGGCAAAAAGATTCACACCGGCCGCTCCCGTAACGACCAGGTGCTGGTAGATATCCGCGTCTATACCCGGGAAAGATTTTTAGGAGTGCAGGAGAAGGTCCTGGCGTTGGCTCAGACCTTGTTGAAGTTCGCTGACCGAAATGAAGATGTGCCTATGCCAGGCCGCACCCACACCCAGCGGGCTATGCCCTCTTCAGTGGGACTGTGGGCCTCTGCCTTCGCTGAGTCTTTATTGGATGACGTAGAGCTGTTTAAGACCGCCTATTTTTTGAACAACCAGTGTCCCCTTGGCTCGGCGGCCAGCTATGGGGTAGGGCTTCCCTTAGACCGCCAACTGGTCAGCGACCTGCTGGGCTTCGACCGGGTACAGAACAATGTGCTATACGCCAACAACAGCCGGGGCAAAATAGAAGCCATCGTTGTCTTTGTCCTCTCGCAGGTAAGTGAAGACTTAGCTAAACTCTCCAACGACCTTATCCTGTTTAGCATTCCCGAATTTGGTTACTTCACTTTACCCAAGGAATACTGTCCTGGCTCCAGCATTATGCCGCAGAAGCAGAACCCAGGTCCTCTCGAGCTGGTGCGAGCCCGTTCTGTGCGCGTGCTCTCCCGGCTGTTTCAGCTGATAATCACCATTCATAATTTGCCCTCTGGTTACAACCGGGATTTCCAGGAGACCAAGGGGCCGTTGATGGAGGCCTTGGAGACCACCGAGGCTTCGGCCAAGGTGATGGACAAAATCTTCCAGAAGCTTGAGGTGAATTGCGATGTGCTGTCCAGAGCGTTTACTCCTGAGCTTTTTGCTGCTGACCGGGCGCTCAAGTTGGTGACAGAAGAGGACCTGCCTTTTCGCGACGCCTACCGGAAGGTGGCTGCAGAACTTGGCGAATTGAAGACTGAAGGTACCCGCCAGAATATTCTTTCCAAGAAACACCTCGGTGCCCCAGGGAATCTGGGACTGAAAAGGACAAAGGTGAAGATTGAATCTGAAAGACAACGGGTCCGGGGAGAGCAGGAACGACTGCAGCAAGTGTGGGGACGACTACGGAGGCTATAACTGCTGTGTAGAACATAGCAAACAAAAACAGGAGGCTCACAATGCACTTAGGTCTGGTAACCTACAATCTGGCGAAGGACTGGGATATTCCCACCATCATCGAGAAATGCACCGCTACTGGATTTGAGGGGGTAGAGCTAAGGACCACCCATGCCCACGGAGTGGAACTCACTTTGAACTCAGAGCAGCGCAGGAAGGTGAAGGCACAGTTTGAAGACTCTCCCATGCAACTGGTCGGTTTGGGTAGCGTCTTTGAATACCATTCTCCCCAGCCGGAACTGGTGCGCCAAAATATCGAAGGCACGAAAGAATATGTGAAACTGGCCCAGGATGTGGGTGCCCCTGGGGTGAAGGTTCGGCCTAACGGATTTCCTCCCCCCCAGGCCGGGGTGACCCGCGAGAAGACCTTAGAGCAGATTGGTCTGTCCCTGCGGGAATGCGGAGAGTTTGCTAAAGATTATGGAGTGGAGATCCGTCTGGAGGTGCACGGCCCGGAGACATGCAAGCTGCCCTATATCCACCAAATTATGGAAAGTGCTGATCACAATAATGTCTTCGTCTGCTGGAATTCTAACCAGACGGATGTGGACGAAAGCGGCTCGGTAGAGAAGAATTTCAACTTGGTGAGGGATAAAATCCGACTGGCCCATATTACCGAACTGTGCCGGGAGGAATACCCCTGGCAAGAACTGTTCAGTTTGCTCAAAACCTCGGTATATCAGGGGTTCTGTCTGGCAGAGATCCCTGAAAGTCCGGAACCAGAACGCCTGATGCGGTATTACCGGGCACTGTTTAAGGCCTATGTGGGAGGTTAGTGGTTGAAAGGTAGCGTTGGGGATTGTCCCCAACAAAAAATATCACAAGAAGGGAGAATAATAAAGTGGAAAAGGAAGTGATATGCTGTGGTGTTATTGGTTATGGGCCGGCTTTCAATATGGGGCGGGCCCATTGTGACTATATCAGCCAGACGGAGAGGTTGAAACTGACCGCAGTCTGTGACCTGGACCCAAAATGCACTCAGGCTGCCGAGGCTGATTTCCCAGATATTCAGACCTTCAACCAGGTGTCTGAGATGCTGGAAAACGGGGGTATCGACCTGGCAGTGGTGGTCACTCCGCACAATACCCACCGAGATCTAACTGTTCAGTGCCTGAAGGCGGGTAAACATGTGGTGGTGGAAAAGCCGATGTGTCTCACGGCAGAGGAGGCCACGGCGATGATCAAGGCGGCAGAACAGGCTGGACAAATGTTGAGCGTTTTTCACAATCGTCGTCACGATGGCGACTTTCTGGCCATAAAGGAGGTAGTGGACAAAGGGCTAATCGGGGAGGTGTTCCACATAGAGGCCGGTGGTGGCAGCTACCGGCACCCAGGCTACTGGTGGCGTTCGGACAAGAGGGTTTCCGGGGGCGCCTTCTACGACTGGGGGGCACACATCATTGACTGGGTTTTGCACTTGGTTCCGGCGAAGATGGCCAGCGTCACCGGTTTTTTTCACAAATTGGTCTGGCATGATGTCACCAACGAAGATCATGTAGAGGCGATGATTCGATTTAAGAACGGGACGGTGGCAGATGTGCAACTTTCTAACATCGCCCGCGTCCCCAGAGCCCGCTGGCGTATTCTGGGCACCAAAGGGGCCATCCTTGACCAGGGCGGAGAAGAGTGCTTCACCGTGAATACTGAGATAGATGGAATGTCTGTGGAAATGAAGGTGGACTACAAAAAAGGCAACTGGGAGCTTTACTATCAGGGAATAGCCAAGCACTTGCTTGAGAGAGAGCCATTGGAGGTGACTCCGGAGTCAGCCCGGCGGGTGATCGCCGTTATGGAAACCGCAGAAAAATCGGCCCAAAGTGGGCAGAGCGAATCGGTGCCCTATGAGTAAGAATATAGAATGATTAATTCGCAAAAAGTCAAGATTCGGCGCAAGGGATTCCCGTTAAAAGCGTGCGGGAATGATAAATTCGAACAGACACTACTTAGAGGGGACAACCGCGATGGCTTCGATCTCACAGAGCCACTCCGGGCGGCAGATATCGGCGGTAGATATGGTGTTGGGAGCATCTTTCGGGAAAGAATGCTCTTTATAGATCTTATAAAAGGTGTCGAGAAAATCCGGTTCTTTGAGATAGGTAATGAGGGTAACAATATCGTTGGGAGTGATATTCTGAGTCGCTAAAAGTTCCTCCACGTTCAGAAGCATACGGTGCACTTGCTTTTCTATATTTCCAATATGGACGATATTTCCCTTATTGTCTATACTGGCGGTTCCTGACACATAGGCGATGATCCGATCCTCCCGGACCACCTTCATGCCCCTAGAAAATGACGAGCCGTATTCAGCAGCTTCGTTCATACTGGGAGCGTGGATCGTCTCGATCTCCACGGGTCGGTTCGTTGTCAGCGTGTAGAGGTCCATTGTGCAGCCCCTTTCCTTAGGATAAGTCGCGCCCTGGATGCCGGTGCTGGCAGGTAGCCGAGTCAGGCCATGCTCTTGGAAGAACTCTGTCCGAACTCGGTTCAAATCGGCATAGTCCCGTTCGATATTGTTGACATAAATCCAGGTTCGGACCACATCCCGGAAGGAAAGTCCCTGCTTATGGAGCAAGGTTTCGGCCTGAGTGAACATGTCCTTGGCTTGGGAGATAAAATCGAGATTATCTGTCCCCTCCCCCCCAGTGAGGTTGGTCAGATAGAAATGCTGAATCCCTCGATACTCCACTACCTTCCCCGAAGCCAGTCCCAGCCCCCCGTCAAGATTGTGCACTTTGATTTTCTCGCTTTCGGTTGGCAACAGAGCGTAAACTTGGAGTTCGCACAGCCTGCCTGTCTGGCAGGGAGGCTGGTGCAGGAAGATAGTTGCCGGAAAATCACGAGTATTAGGGAAAAAACGACTGTACCAATGTTTCCGGAGCTGTTTGAGTTTCCGAAATTGGCGATCGACGTCGCTGAAGAATACCTTCTCGGTGATTACATTTTGTGAACTTGCTCCGTGCTCAGACAAGATCTGAAACAAGTTGTTGTACATTGAATGGGCCTGTTTGGCGAATCCGCCTTCATCTTTAGTTGGTCGGACGCAGATATACAGCTCTGTGATGCCCGAACTCTCGATCCGCGCAACCTGAGTTGGTTCCTTCCAGTGGCCAAAACGCGATATTTTCAAGTCCATTATCCTTCCTTCTCTTTCGCTTGTTTAAGATTGCATTCTGTAGTATCTTGATAGGATATTTACGCTCGAATGCTGGTTATTATTTCTTTGAGTACAGATGGCCTAATGCCTTGAGCCTCATCGCATTTGATGGTTTTGCGGTCGGTATGCTCACCGATCACTTCTATCAAGAGACCCTGTGCCCCGCAACTTATTGCTGCCCTGCTGGCATCGGGGACCATCGCTGCTGTCCCTGTCGAATGGCTGGGGTCGACTATGATTGGCAGAAAGGTACTGATTTTCACAGGGGTTATCACATTTAAGTCTAAAGTGTACCGATTGTATTCTCCACTGGCGGCTGTTCTCACTCCACGCTCGCATAGAATAATCTCTGTATTTCCCTCCTTGGCAATATACTCTGCTGAGCAGAGCCATTCTTCTAAGGTTGCGCACAGCCCTCTTTTCAACAGGACCGGTTTGTTATATCTCCCTGCTTCCACCAGCAGAGGGAAGTTTTGCATATTTCTCGACCCTATCTGCAACACATCGGCATACTGTCCGACCAGGCCCACCAGCCGGGGATCCATCACTTCGGTAACTATGGGCAGGCCGGTCTTCTCCTTAGCTTCTGCCAGGATCTCCAGTCCCTTTTCCCTCAATCCCTGGAACTCGTAAGGACTAGTCCTCGGTTTGTAGGCTCCTCCCCTCAGCATATCTGCTCCGGCCTGCTTGACAGCTCTGGCTATCTCCAGCGTCTGCTCCCGGCTCTCTACGGCACAGGGCCCAGCGATGACAACCGACCTTGTCCCGCCGATCTCCACGCCGGACACCTTTATCACTTTTGTTCGCCTGTTGCCCCTGTATTCCGAGTGGGCCTCCCTGTTAACCAGACGATAGAGTTTCCTGTCCACCATCTCTTCCCTGCTCTCCAGTTCCTATAAGGACTTCTTAAACCCGCAACTTCTCTTTCCTAATCTCAGATTTCATTTGGCAGAGTACTTTCATTTCCCTGCCTATTAATCTTAGCCAAAGCGAATCACGATGTCAAGCAAAAATCTGCGTCCTGACCAATGTATTGTTTTTCTGAAGCCACTTTGGGCAAATCGGCTGTTTCGACAAAGGCTGTTTAGTGTAAACCAGGGAGCAAACGTACCCCCACATAGGTAAAAATGAGGGATAAGAAC
>JAUWEO010000014.1 GCA_030608245.1 Candidatus Latescibacterota bacterium | reverse complement strand
CCATAGGCCAGGCAACCGATCTTTCCTTTGTTGATGATGCAGATTTCCGTGCATACCTTTTCGACAGTCGACAGGATATGAGAAGTCAAAAAGATGGTAGCCCCTCTCTCCCGTATCTGTTCCAAGGCACCGCGAATCAACTTCGACGAAACAGGATCAATCCCCTCAAAGGGTTCATCCAGAAATAAGACCTTGGAATCATGAATGAAAATAGAGGCCAAGGAGAGTTTTTTCTTCATTCCCATAGAATATTGATAGATATAGGTCTTTCTGAAATCCTGTAAATCCATAAACTGGAAAAGCTCTTCACTCCGGCAATAGATATCTTCTTTTCCCAGGCCATACATTCTTCCCACAAAATGGAGATACTCCTCGCCGGTCAACTGTTCATAAAGAGCCAAACCTTCCGGCATCACCCCCATGCTCTGCTTTATCTCCATGGGGTTTTTCTCAAGATCCAATCCGAGGATCTTGATCGTTCCGGAGGTTGGCTTCAGAAGGCCGGTGAGCATATTGACGGTGGTTGTCTTTCCAGCACCGTTGGGTCCTACGAAGCCGAAAAGAGTGCCTACTTTCACCTCCAGAGTAATGGCGTCCACCGCCACGAGGTTGCCAAACTGCTTGGTCAGGTTCCGGACACGGATGGCGTATGTCATGTCCAATTTCTTATGACCTGAGGTAGAACTCTGCAAGGAATTTCTCCTTTCTTCTTTCCAATATGTTCGCGATTTTACGCAAAGCGCGCCAATAAATAGGGACAATCAAGATAGCGAGTACCACCACTGAAATGGAGATCGCTTTGTAAAGCAGCGAAGAGGGCATACCCCACGCGAAGTAAACGACCCAGACAATTGGCAATAACGGAAGAGGAATAGAACCAAAGACTGCAAGAGTATAACGAGCATCAGGCTCATAGCCGAAAGGAATTACCTCGTCGAATCGCAGAGGTTTGGGGAAGTATATAGAAAAAATGGCGCCTGTGATACTGTAACATACTGTGAGATAAAAACATAAAGCCAGTGCAGACAACATTTGAAATGGACTAAGGATGTATTTGTATTTACAGAACACCCAGATCAGCCAGGGGGTGAGTATCATCCACTGCAATAGAAGGAAAGTGATATGCTTTCCGAAAATAATACGCCTTTTATCCCGTGGCACGATATAGTTATTTACAACTCCCCGGCCTTCCAATGCAAAAATATTGCTAAAAACGGGGACGTAAAACGCGAAACAGTAGACCCAAATCATGAACAACATCGGAACAAATGGATCATCGGGGGGGAACGGAACGACGAAATGTTGTAGACCTTCAAACAATATGATCAGCCCTCCAACAAGCTTGATACGGTTGTTCCTGACTGTATAAGTCAATTCTTTTACCACGATAGGCATGCAATCCATAGGAATCAAGGGCTTGAGGAAGTCAAACAACTTTTCAAAGAGATTCCTGTGCTGCCAGGCAGCTCTATTCGCAGACTTTAAAGATCGTTCAAAAAGCACCTTCTCCCCTAACCGGTATCCAACCCACCAAGCCACGGCCAGATAGATCAACAACGCGGATGAAAATATAAGAAAAGAACCTTGATTCCCCTTCCCCAAATGGAAGAGACACTCCGCCAGTAATCCAGGAGGAACGAACACTAAGTATTGAGATACAGGGAATTTCAAAACAACGGAGGAGTGGACATCACCTCCCAATTTATAAACGACTACATTGAACCCAATAATGCACGCGAAAAACAGGATAGCTGCCAGCAACTTGCTGTATCTGGCAAGCCTTGTGTACATCTGGAGCCAGAAACTCAGGATGCGAATCAACAGAATGGTGATTACCGCAAAGGCCAAAATGGAAAATAGCGATAAGAGTATGGTACATGGTTTAATCAGATTCAACAAGACCAGAAGCCACACAAAGATCGGTACGGTAAGTACGATCCAATAATCCAGCAATCCATACCCTATGCTCACAACATACCATCGCTTAAAGGAAAAGGGGAATAGCATCAACCTCTGCAGGTCTCGGCTGCCCGTCCCGGTGCTCCCTGTGAATATACTTAGTATGATCCATCCAAGGAAAATGGCCAGACAAAGCAAATGGGTTAACTCCCGCATTACCTCAGGACGGTTAGAAACCACGAGCAGACTAATCGTGTGGAAAATGCGTCCTACTGAGAAGGATCCTGAGTATGCCAGTACCAGGAATATCACCGTGCATACTATGAAAGAGATTTTCCTCTGCTTGAGTCGATTCAAGAACAGGCGGTATTTGAGCCAGCTAAGAGTGAGTATACTGGATTTCATAGCAAGTTTCTTTATTTCCTTTGATCTTTTGCCCTCACAGTATGGCGCCCTTAGAGCGCATCCACTCTGTTCATAGGGATTATCGGGATGCGCTCTATCGGGCATAGGTACGCTACTGCCGGTGAGTCAAATCACCAGTCTAAGAACAACAAGCTGTGCGCACCTAACGATATTGCAAGCGCGCCAACAATTGGGGCGGCAGTGCAAAGGGCTAGAGCCCCCACAGCGAGACCAGCGATCGGCAGGCCTTTCGTCAAGACCCATCCCCCCCAACCTCCTCCGCCTCCGCTCCACCTATCAGGCCGCTCATACCCATACACATCCGCTTTCTTGATAGACACGTATCCTCGCAGCGGCCGCTTCACCAATTTCTTGTTCACGGTTTTCACCTCCTTTCATCATGGATTCCTGCACTATCTTTCTTCACCACCTTTCTTCTCCAGATTTCTACCTGGCGTCATACCTGAGAAAGGACAGATATGCAGCCAGGAAGAAAAACACAATAAAGAGCAGCAGCATAAGTAGATCCAGACCTATGTTTCCGACTGCATCAGCAAAACTGGCCCTCTGATAGTTAAATGTAGGAATACCTGTCAGATTCAACTTCTTTCCTAATTGAGGCAAATTTGCCTCTGCATCAGAACTCATCCCCTTTATTCGCATCTCCATATATTGGGCAAACCTATCCTTAAACTTCGCCAGGGCTCTGCCAAACCTGGAGTCATCATTAAAGCCTGTTCCGGCCATCCCCTGCATGGCAAAGGCATAGGAGGCAGAGGGAGAAAGACGGGAGAGAATACCGGACACCCTGAAAGTTCTGGTCAGACGGTTCTGGAACTCTTGCTGCAACTTTGCCTTCTTGGCATTGTTCTCTGCCATAACCCTGCTGCTCAACTCCTCAAGCCATTGTCTTGAAGGAGGATGTCCATTTTTCTCCATATACTTTCGTATTTCTGTAAAAGCCTTCACATCTGCTTCGTTAGTGATCGCTCGCATCCGGTTCTGAAGGACCGCCACTGAAGGCGGTGGGGCGACGGTCGCACCCAGGTGAAACGCCAACCTGGGAATCGCAATAACCAAAACCACCCACACCACTATGCTCACCAGAAAGGATAACGGCGGACTTTTGGTGACCGAAGAGACCAGAAGTCCTGCTTCCAAAACTACCGCCAGGTATATCGCCGCTAAGGCAAGCATCATAGCTATTCTCTTCCAATCATCTGCGCTGAAGGAGTGAAATGAATAGAAAGACATGATCACACCAACGGCAAGAACGGATATCAGGAGCGGAATTAACAAGGTGATGTAGTTCCCGAAGAATTTGCCCAGCAGGATGGTGTGCCTGGGTACATTGTGAGATATAAGCAGCTTCAGCGTGCCGGACTCTTTCTCACCGGAGAGGGCATCGCAGACCAACAGAAACGCCAATAAACTCAACACAACCTGAAAAAGGTAGAGAAGATCCAAGGGGCCAGAGAGTGAACTGATGGGGTTCCTCTCCAGATCACTTCCACCTATGGGCGTCACATCATACGAGGTTACCCGATAGATGCGACTTCTGGCCGCCTCTATCCCTTTGGCGATGAAACTCAACGGTTCAGGTCTTCGATCGACTTTTACCCCGGAAACTGCGGCCAGGCTCACCAGAGATGGTTCGTTGGTCACCGCTTCTTTATGGCTTGTCACATTACTGTCATATTCCTCATGGCTCAGCCTCATCTCCTGAAAGAGGGAAAATGCCGTTATAATGAACAATCCTATACAAAGAGATGACAGAATGATAAATCTTGAACTCACCACATTGGTTCGAATCTCTTTACCCACAATCGTCCAAAACATCTTGTGCCTCCTCGTAGTCAGCTATTGGGACAGCCCGCCCCAACCATCGAGCTTCGGGGCTCGGCTTATTCTCTCCACATCCGTGCTTTGCTCCTCGATATACTTCAGATAGATCTGTTCTAAATCGGTTTCTGCAAACTCAGATCGATCAATGTTGAGGATCAAACGGCCATAGGACATAATCCCCACCCGATCGGCAATCTTTCTGGCCCGAAAGATATCGTGTGTGGTCATAAAGATTGCTTTCCCCCGGGAACGCAAGTCAGCCAATAGCGCCAGAAACTCACGCCCTCCTTTGGGATCCAGTCCTGATGTAGGTTCATCCAGAACAATCAATTCAGCATCCTTCAGAATTCCTACTGCAATGCCCAATCTCTGGCGCATTCCTTTGGAGAAATCGCTCACCCTCTTCCGGAACGAGTCCTCGGGCAGGCCCACCTCATGCAATACCTGATCGTACTGCTTTGAAGTTCTTCTTCTGCCGCTAAGCCTGGCGAAGAAGTCAAGATTTTGCCTGGGGCTGAAACTCCCATAAAGTCGCACATCTTCAGAGACAAAAGCAGCGTACTTTCGTGCCTCCAAGGGATTTTTCGCCACGTCGACACCCTTGATCTTTATCGTCCCACCGCTGGGTTGGATGAGATTGAAGATCAGATTCACGGTGGTGGTTTTTCCTGCCCCATTGGCACCCAACATAACAAATATCTCCCCCGGCTCCACCGTCAGATTTAGCCGATCAACAGCAAGTATTCCGTCTTCGTAACGCTTTACCAACTCATCTATCTTTAGCATATTTAGCTCCTCTGCTGACAACGAAATTCCCCGCTGTTTGTTTTTATCCCATAATGGAACTAAGAACAACTTTCGTGCCAGGAAGCAGAAAGGTCACTCAGCGTATCTCTAAGTAGTCAGCAACAACCTGGTTGTAAAACTATTTCTTTTAGTCTAAAGCCTATCTCAAAATGCCGACAGAACAATTATGTCCAATATTTGACATTCTTTTTTTCACAATTTTCCTATCTCTCTGAATTGAAAGTAGTTATTTCCATTACTGGAACTGTTCAATATCTGACAGCGATTTCCCCACAATTATCTCAGTTGCCTAATTCCGACGAAGTTATCTCGATTACCACCACTGTTCAATTTCTGGCACCAAGCAGCAACCAACATGAAATCGGTCACCACAAAACCTTTGTGTCCTTATCGGCAACTCACCGGAGTGTCCTATTTGACATAGGACTCCCTGGCGGCCGATGAAAAACGGGAACTGAGGGAAGATAAAAAAAATCTCCCTCGGTATTCTGATACCGAGGGAGATTCTCCTCATCCTCCCGCACGTTTTGTCACATGTTCACACCGAGAGCCAGCCTCCATCCACAAAGATGGTCTGCCCGGTGACGTAGTCAGAGGCTTGGGAGGCAAGAAATACGGCTGCTCCGGCCAGGTCATCTGGCTTACCCCACCTGCCCATAGGTATCCGGGCAGAAAGCTCCTGGTAGCGCTGTTTATCTTCGATTAGAGGGGCAGTGAGATCGGTGATGATGTACCCTGGCCCGACGGCGTTGACATTGATGTGATACTTCGCCCAGTCGTTGGCCAAGGCCTTGGTCAGTTGAGCTACTCCTCCTTTGCTGGCTGCGTAGGCAGGGATAGCCTTCCCTCCGGTCACCGCAATCAACGAGGAGGTATTTATTATCTTCCCCCCGCCCTGCTTGATCATCACCCGGGCGACGGCCTGAGAACAGAGAAACACGCTCTTCAGGTTCACTCGAATCACTTCGTCCCACCACTCTTCGGAGAAATCCTCACTGGGCGCCCGGTGGGTGATTCCGGCGTTGTTGAACAGGAAGTCAATTCGGCCAAACCTCTCTAGGGTTCTGTTCACCAAATTTTCCACCTCGGCTTTCACCGAGACATCGGCATCGATCGCTATCACATCTGTCCCATATCTCCGCAGTTCTTCTGCGGTCTTCTGCAAAGCCGGCAATCGCCGGGAACATATGGCCAGATTCGCTCCAGCCTGGGCTAAACCCTCTGCAATCCCTTTGCCTATACCTCGGCTTGCACCGGTAACAATACCTGCCTTGCCTTTCAAACTGAATTTATCCAGAATCATTTCTTTTCTAACCTCCTCTGAAGACGGCATTACCGTCCCAAAAACATTTAGGTTCTGTAAGGCTAAAATAAAATAGAGCGAGCATTCACCTCTCACCCTATTTCGCTTACTAAAAAGGACTAAGTCGTTAGTTAAAGCCGTTTATCATAGATTCTGTATCTTTTGTACACTCTCCCGCCCATTGCTTCAATGCCCCTTATGATCAATGTATTGTCCTCCAAAATCCAGGAGACCTCTCCGCCGACGTAACCCAGCCTTTTTGCCGTCTTAAGGCTCTCAATATAAAGCAGAGAATCAATGCCCCTCTTACGGTAACCGGCCCGAACACCTAAGAGCATTAATCTCAATTGATTGGCTTTCCGGGAGTACCAGAGAAGTTTCACCAGCGAGATAGGGTCAAGCTTGCCGTTTATTCTGTTCAAGGCCTGGTTGAAGTCAGGAACGGCTACTGAAAATGCTGCCGGCTCTCCCCCGATCTCTGCGAGAAACAGTAACTCTGGAACGACAATCCGCTTTAGGTTTATCGCCACGTGGTAGAACTCCTCATCACTCATAGGGACGAATCCCCAGTTACGGCTCCAAGCCTGATTATAGATGAGTTTGACCTTTTCCATCTCCTCATCAAACCTTTTCACCTCCAGGGTGCGCAGATGAATCTTGTGTTCTCGGCTCACTTTTTCTGCTATTCTCAGAATCCTCTCCGGGATTGGCTGCGAAATGTTTACCCAAAACGCCAACAAGTCTTTTGCTTTATGAAACTCCCTTCTCTCTACCAGGTGAATATAATAGGGGGGATTGTAGGTCATCATTATCATCGGACTGGAATCGAATCCTTCCACCAGAAGTCCACACTCTTCATTGGTGGAGAAATTCATCGGTCCCCGCATACAGTCCATCCCCTTTTCCCGGAGCCATTTTCCGGCAGCTTCAAAGAGTTTGTCTGAGACATTCTGGTCGTCAACCGACTCGAAAAAGCCAAAGAAGCCGATTTTATCCTCGTAGAACTCATTGTGAGCCCTGTTGACAATGGCCGCGATTCTGCCCACTGTTTGTCCCACCTTTTCGGCCAGGAAAAGGGCCACCTCGGCGTGGCGATAAAATGGATTCTGCTCTGGGGTAAACAGTTTCTTCTGCTCTCCTATCAGAGGAGGCACCCAATATTCATCGCCTCGATATATTGTCCAGGGAAATTTAATAAACCTGCCCAGTTGTTTCCTGTCCTCCACTGGGCAGATCTCTATCTTTGCAGCCATAGGTCGCCTCTGATTAGGGGCGCACCTGCGGGTGCGCCCCAATTGGGGTAGACACATAGACTTCGTCCTGAAGGACTCAAGCCCGAAGGGTCTGCCCTTACGAATGTGTGCCTGCAATCCTTCATTCCACAGAAATTATTGCGAAATAGCACTATTAGTTAAAGACGACGCCTTCGTCGTCCCCTGCTTCACAAAGGCAGGCTAACCTCTTTGCCGGTCTTTGCTGAGCGGTAGATCGCCTGGATCAACTCCACGGCTTCCCTGCCCTCTCGGCCGTTTACTAAGGGTTCTCTGCCGGTCTTCACGGCGTCTACCATATCCTTAAGTTGCTGGTAATGTCCTTCGGTGCTGAAATTAGTGGGGTCTGCCTGACCTCCCGGAGCTTCCTTCTTAGCTGGAAATGGCAGCGGGATTTGCTCGTCATCTTCAAACTCCCAGGCAACCACCTGTTCCCCTTTAAGGATGACGCTGCCGTTTTCTCCGTGGATCTCTAAGCGGGAAGAAAATCCTGGGGAAATAGCAGTTGAACCCTCGATTACACCCAGGGCGCCGTTGGCAAATCGCAAGGTGGCCACAGCGAGGTCTTCTACTTCAATTTTATGGGCTAAAGTGGCTATTTTAGCCGAAATAGCCTCCACTGGCCCCATAACCCAGAGCAACAGGTCGATGGTGTGAACAGATTGATTCATCAAAGCTCCGCCCCCATCGTATCTCCAGGTGCCTCTCCAACCACCGCTATCGTAGTACTCCTGAGTACGGTACCATTTGACATAGGCATCGCCCAGGATTGGTTTGCCCAACTTGCCCAACTCCATTGCCTCTTTGACCTTTCTGGCAGCGGGCAGAAACCTGTTCTGGAAGATCACCGCCAACTTAAGCCCTGCCTGTTCGCAGGCCTCTATCATCTGGTCGATTCTCTCTAAGGTCACTTCTATCGGTTTTTCCACCACCACATGTTTGCCTGCCTCGGCTGCCTTCAGCACGATATCTTTTCGCATCCCACTTGGGGTTAAAACACAGACGACATCGAGATCCTCTCGTTCAAACATCTTCTGGTAGTCGGTGTACCAATCGGCCTGATATTTCTGGCCCATTTTTTGGGCGGCCTCCTCCACCACATCGGAGACGGCAACCAATTTCGCCCCTTCAATTCTTCCTATGGAATCGGCATGCCAAGGGGCGATTGTGCCACAGCCGATTATGACAAATCCAATTGTCCGTCCCATAGAAATCGCCTCCTCACTTTATCAACCCCAGCCAATCGCTGAGCAGAAAGTGCATTCTTCCGATGAGCAAAGAGATCCTGGCCATAACCGTGTAGCCAAAAGAGGCACCGAAGGTAACCATCAAGAACCATATACCCACCTTGGCGGTTTTACCGAATACCCCCTTGTGTTCCTTGGAGAAGAAAAAGTATGTTAGCCCGGTGAGTACTCCTATGGCTATGACTATGTTGCCAAGGCTGTTAAATGGTCGCAGGGTTTCTCTAATCTGAACCAAGCCGTTGCTCTGCAGATAGGTAATCAGCCAAAACCCAGCGGTTACTCCCACAATAAAGGCCAACGGCCAACGGGAAATCCAACCCACCTTGGGAAAAAGCCGCAGTAACATCATAATTCCCAGGATCAGGGGGATGATCAATATATAGTCTCCCTGCTTAAGTAAGGGCACAAAGAGATTGGGAATAAGGGTGTTATGGTAAGTCAACGCCACGACATAGCCGGCTGACACCCCTACGAACAGGTGCTCAGCAAATTTGTAGAACGGATTGTCCTTATACAGGAAACTGAGAATACAGAGGGTGAGCAGGGCTGCTATCCACACGCCTAAGGTTGTCATAGCGATCTCCTCTCTGTTTTCCTTTTTGTGATGAGCATAACCAGATTACCAAAGAGAATAAAACAGATGATAACAGCGTGGGCGACTGACTGGGCGTCCATACCGGCAGTTGCCGGGCCTTGCGACTGGAGCAGCTTCTCATACTCGGCAGCTCCTTTCATCCCCCCTAACAGTCCCACCAGTTGTCCTGTGTCCAAATAGGGGTAGAAGGCGGGAGCGCTGACTGCGGTACAACCCGCCCCCACTTTTTTGTGATACCTGGCCTGGGCAATCATCACCCACTCCCGCACCCCAGGGTCACCAGCAGAGAAGGTAACTACAAGTCGGAATCTGTCGAAATTCCGCACTCCCTCCATTATAGGAAGTTCCTCTATAGGTGTTCCCCGAAAATCTTCCGGGAATATCTCCCGGATATCTCTGCCTATAGCCTGTATCACCACCATACCCCCGACCTTATAGCCCAGATTGACATAATCAGTGCCGTAGACCTTCCCGTATTTTTCTGCCGCTATTTCCAGGGCATTTTGTCCCAAAGAGACCCCCTCAGGCCAGAGCACCGTTCCTACCACCTTCAAGTCGCGAGAGAAACAGTGTTGAGCTACGGCTAAGTTCATCGGATAGACCTCCGGCATAGTGGAGGTGCCGTAGTCGAAGGACATTAGCACCTTCGACCCGGGCGGCAATTCCTCTATGGCATCGTAGAGCTTTTGGACAGAGGGGCTTACAGTTACAGGAAGACCTATTGGGAATAGCAGGGGCACTATGACCGCCAGGGCGATAGCTATAAATATGAACCGGCGGTCAATGTTTCTCAACTTCTCTATCGCACTCATTGCTGCCCTCCTCCCAGATAGGTCCTCTCGATTCCCAGTATAATCCGTAGCGAAGAGGAGACGACTCCTAAGGCTATTCCGATCATTATCGCCCTCTGGCCGGCGGTGTTGGGGAAGGTCATAATCCAGTTAGCCACAGCAGGAAGTCTGGGCCAGAGAAGGTTGCCCAGGGGAACCCTGCCCAACATCACCACGACAGCGGCTGCCAACAGCAATGTGGCCTCGAAACTCCGGATCCGGAATGCCCGATAAGAGGCGGAGGCGACAAAGAAGGCCAACAGGGCAAACATCGTTGCGCTCAAAGGAATTTGCATGTTCCAGAACAGATAGTGGAAAGGGGTGCTCCGTTCAATGCCCCAACCGATCCCCAACACCGACATCGCCGCCAGCCCAACCAAAAGCACTACACTGTAGCCCCACCCAGCGGACTGGCGGGAAATCCTCTTGCCGTGGATCTTGATTAGGTTGCCGATTCCCAGAATGAGCGCAAAGGCCGCGATAATAAGAAACCAGACGCTGAAGCGCTGTCGAAGTCCGCCAAAAGGCTCACGGGGGATGAAATATGCAATTATCATTATCGTTCCGGCGATAAAGGTGATAATAAGCGGCACCTGACGTCTCATAATTCCTCCTTCCTGATTAAGAATGATGATTCAGCTACAAAGACACCAAGACACGAAGATTAGATACCAGTTCCCTTGATTTCATTTCCTTTGTGTCTTTGCACCCTTGTGGTACAAAAAAGGTGTGGATTCTATTTCAAGGGGGACAAGTCCATTTCAGCCGGTAGCAAGCCATTGATCCAAGAAATGGATTCCAAAGCTTTCCAAAATGATTCCTACTACGATGATAAGCATAAAGATAGCCTTACCAAAATCCTGCCCTTTAAGACTCCCCAGCAGGCGTGGTTCACGGGACAGATAGGCACTGCCAGCGAAGAGTTCCTCTCCGATCAGGGTGTAATCGCAGGCGGTGACAAAGAACGGCAATTGAGCAGGCATCGCTGTCCCGGCGATCTGTATCGCCCCCACCGAGTGGCCTGTCTCTGCCAGGATCAAGGACTCGGCGTAGAAGCAGCCCATATAAAAGATAGCGGCGGGTTTTTCCCGCACCATTATGCCGTCAACCCCAGCGGCGTAGCCGAACTGGTTGTCAGTGAGATAGCGTATCCGGTCAGGATCATAGGCATCGGGGCGTCCAGCATCCAGATAGGCCTCTTTCACCGCCTCCTGGGCGGTGGTCATAACCAGAGACCGGGAGGTAGGCACCAGCAAGGGTGCCCCGTATTCGGCTGCCTTTTGGGCCACCCTTCTCAGGATAGTTATTCCGGCTAAGGTTTGCATGTTGTCCATATCCATAATTCCGGGGATGAACAGCACAGGTTTGCCCATCTCAGTGGCCCTGCCTATTGCCTCGTCCACTGCTGCCAATCCGGCTATTGGTCTGATATAAAGCTCGCGTCCCCCCTTGGCCCAGGATATGAACAAAAGGACCAATCCGGAGAAGAGCAATACCGCTACCAACATACTTATTCTATTGGTGTTAAACCACTGCGGTTTAGCCACTGCAGGCAGAGTCTCTGCCGAGTCGGAGAAAAACTCAGCATCGGTTGCCCGCACCACATAGTAGTAAGGTACCTTGTCCTCCACATTCTCTCCGTCAGTATAGCTCTCCTCCCCAGCAAGAACTGAGGCTACTTTCTGATAGCCTGATCCACTGGTTGTCGAGCGGAGAATCTCGTAGCCGAGGACATCGTTTTCGCCTTGGCCGTCGTCGGCGGACTTGTTCCAGGTGATAGTTATGCCGCCGCCGGCATCATTGGGGTTGTCAAAGGCCTTAACTTCGGTAGGCGGAGCGGGTGGGGCGTTCTGCTGGGCGGCTGTGCTTATTCCAAAGAAAAAGGCTATAGACAAAAATAGTAAAAAAACTGCTCTCCTTTGGTTCATATTTACCTCCCTTAGTTTGGAGTTTCTCTAGCAAGGAATCCATTTGCAGGATCAAACTACAAAAGAGCTAATTATGATCGACTCGTAGAAGGTTCCTGCCGTGATCTTGCCATAAAGGGAAACCACTCTAAATTAGACAATTCATTCGATCATCTCCACATTGGCTCGGGGCAAGATCACCCTTGCTCCCTTTTCCAGCTCCACTTCCACCACCCTGACCTTAGCTTCTGTCTCTATCTCTTGCAGCTCTGGAGGCAAGGAGGCTACTTTACCCAGAGCTCCAAAGTGGGGCTCTCTTATAATCCGCACTTGGGTGCCGATTTCCAACCCTCCGCTCTCTTGCTGTCCCTCGGCCCCCATTATTTCCGAGTCCAAGGGGATGATCACTTCGGGTCTCATCACCCCCGCCCTGATCTGGGTAGCGCCGTTTATCGATGCCCGCTGGCCGGAGTACCGGACTAACAGCCGAAAAGTCTTCTCTGCCATCTCCATTCGGCCAAATCCCTCAGTTGTAATCAGGGTTATCCCTTTTTCCTCTGAGCCAGTGATAGCAACTCCTATATCGTAGCCCAGAAACTTCCTCAGGTCTCTGTCGTCTATCCCTCCCACCACCACTCCCTTTGCCCCCATCTCGGCTGCCTTTCCGAGGGCCTCGGCAGTCACCAGTGCCCCTGCCACTAACACCTTACCTCGACATGAACTGTCTATTTCTTCCGGCGAGAGGACATCGGAGGGCTTGTCGGCTACTCGAAGGACTTCACCTCGCGTCTCCCCTCCTATTCCAAATATACCTTGGATGAAAACACCTGTTGTCTCCACGGCGCACCCCTCGGCCTTGAACAGCTCCACTACCCTGCCATCTATGTAGGCATCTATTTGAATGGGCCGGGGAGGTTCTCTTAATATAGCCTGTCCGGTAACAGAAGAGATGTTTTCGATAGAACCAGAGACGGGCACCTTTACCGTGGAAGAGAAAAGTCCAAAGAAGCTTTTGGTCTGGGCGATCACCTCATCTCTTTCTATTGGCTCTCCCAGCTTCTTCAGTATACATTTTTCCACATCCTCGGGGGGAACGCCCAGAAGGCCGGCAACATTGAGGGTTTGAACATCTCCAGGGATCTGGGTTCTGGCTACTATGGTCTCCCCCGTGACTTTATCGCCTACCTTAGCTAAAACCTCACCCTTCAGAGGAAGTCTCCTCTGCTTTCGAATCACAGTCCTCTCGGTCACTTTCAGACCCGGTGCATATGCATGCGCCAACTCACTGTCCCTTTCAGCAGCATTGACTTGGACAGATTTGAACAGGGTCTATGACACTTGATTCTATCTGTTTACATCAATGCCATTCTTGAACTAATAAATTGGGACGCAGATTTTCGCCGATGCTCGCAGAAAACTATTTTCTAGCTTAGTTCTTTATATGAAATCTTGATAATCTGCGTCTATCTGCGTCCAAAATGGAAATCCTATACGATTAAGTTATGGATGGATTGATTTGAAAGATAATAAGGGAGAGGGAGAAATGCAAGGGAAAAAACAGGGACATAGCTCCAGAAGCAATTGATAGATTTTCTCTGTGATACCTGGATGTGCCGGGTAACGAAACCCCCCTTCTGTTTTTAAGGAAGGAGACAAGGGAGAGTAGGGGTTAAAGGAGTCTTTTGAGATCTTACCAAGAAAAGAAATGATTGGCAATACTACAGTTTCACGCAATTACTCAAGTATCTCCATCTTCCGTCCCACCTTGTAAAAGGTTTCCAGCACGCAGTCCAACTGTTCTGGGATATGGGTAGCCATGTAGCTGGTTCTGAGCAAATCCCTGCCCGGAGGAACAGAGGGAGTGATGGCGGGATTAGAAAAAATGCCTTGTTCAAAAAGCATCTTCCAGGCCTGGAAAGTCTTCATCCTGTCGCCAATAATAATAGGAATAATAGGGGTTTGGCTCTCGCCAGTATCGAACCCCATCTCCCGGAATCCCTTTCTCATCTTGTGGGTATTTTCCCAAAGCTGCTTTCTTCTCTCTGGCTCGGTCCGGATGATATCCAGAGCGGCTATGACGGTTGCCACCGCTGCAGGAGGCATGCTGGCGGAAAAGATGAGGGCACGGGAGTTATGCTTTATGTAATCTATAACTACCTCATTTCCAACAATAAATCCACCTATGGAGGCAAAGGACTTGCTGAATGTTCCCATTATGATATCTACTTCTTGTTCCAAGCCAAAGTGCTCGGCTGTACCCCTGCCACCTTTTCCCAAAACTCCAATAGAATGGGCGTCGTCTACCATTATCCGGCATTGATATTTCTTAGCCAATTCCACAATCCCTGGTAGATTGGCAATATCCCCTTCCATACTGAAGACGCCGTCAACAACGATGAGTTTACCAGAATCTGATGGGCAAGAGGTGAGTACTTTCTCCAGATCGCTCATATCATTGTGCTTAAAGCGTTTCATCTCTCCATAGGCCAGCCGGCACCCGTCGATGATGCTGGCGTGGTCGGCCCGGTCGGTGATGATCACATCTGATTTACCCACCACGGTCGATATGGTCCCTTGGTTGGTCTGAAACCCTGTGCTGAACACCAGAGCGGCCTCTTTGCCCATAAATTTCGCCAGCTTGTCTTCCAGCTCTTCGTGCAAGTCCAGGGTGCCGTTGAGAAATCTGGAACCGGTGCAACCGCTGCCGTATCTCTTAATCGCCTCTATTGCCGCTTCTTTCACCTTAGGGTGGGTGGTCAGTCCCAAGTAGTTATTGGAACCGATCATGATTAATCTCTTGCCTCTTACAATCACTTCGGTGCCATCGGTGGACTCGATAGGCATAAAGTAGGGATAATATCCCTTGGCTACGGCCTCTCTGGCCTCAGTGTACT
>JAUWEO010000246.1 GCA_030608245.1 Candidatus Latescibacterota bacterium | reverse complement strand
GAATAGAGAGGGAGTGGTAGAATTGGATGCGGCCATTATGTCGGGCCCAGGTCACCGGGCGGGCAGTGTGGCTGCCCTGCAGGGGATAATGCACCCGGTCTCTGTGGCCAGAAAGGTGATGGAGAAGACTCCCCATGTGATGCTGGTGGGCGAAGGGGCATTGAGGTTTGCTTTGGCTAATGGATTTGAAAAAGTGAACCTGCTTACCCAAAAATCCCAGCGTATGTGGCTTGACTGGAAAGAGCAACATCTTGATCACGATACGGTAGGCATGGTGGCCTTGGACCTGAAAGGTGATCTTGCAGTGGGATGTTCCACCAGTGGATTACGGGCCAAGTTGCCCGGCCGAGTAGGGGATTCTCCCATAATCGGTGCCGGTCTCTATGTGGACAACGATGTGGGAGGAGCCTCGGCTACCGGGGTAGGGGAGGAGATAATGAAACACTGTGCCTGTTTCGCCGTAGTGGAGCGAATGAGAGCAGGACTTTCACCCCAGCAGGCCTGTCAGGTAGTGCTGGAAAGAATAGTGGAGAAAAATCCCGCCGACCGGAAGATATTGATCGGATTGATAGCCCTGAACAAAAGGGGAAAATATGGGGCTGCCTCAATAAAAAAGGGCTTCTCGTATGCTATCTGCTCCCCCGAGGGCAGTTTTGTCAAAGAGGCGGATTTTATTGTAAGGTAGAAATATGTAAATGTGAGAATTGTGTGTTATGGTTGTGGTCAAAAGGAGGGAATATTCTGAGTGTAATCGATAAGATACGCAAAAAGGTGATAGGCAAGGAATATGAATTCACAATCCCACACTTCTTTGAAGAGATGGCGGCAGATGACCTTGAATTTGCAGATATCAAAAGAGTCATAGAAACAGGCAGGATTGGACGGAAGTTTACACGGTCTCCCAGAGGAACGCGTTATGAAATTGTAGGCCGATCCACTGATGAAAGGGAGATTGGTGTCATCTGTAGAATCAAAAGTACTGGCAAATTACTTCTTATAACGGTATATGCTCTATAATATTTTTGGGAGGTGATAATAGTGTATAATTATGGGAAATGTGAAATCTGTAACACTCCACTAGAGGAGAAGAATATCCAGCAGGACTTCTGGATTAAGGACAAATTGGTGGTGATTGAGAAAGTTCCAGCCGGGGTGTGTCCTCAATGTGGCGAAAAAGTTGTCAATGCAGAGGTAGGTGAATATATCGCTGAGCTACTTAGGGACAGTAAGCGTATTAATAAAGCACCTACCATATCTGTTCCCCTTATAAAGTATGGAATAGAACCCGTGGCAGTTTGAGTTTGTTTGGACGCACAGCTCCCCCCATTTTGCTTCAGAGGGAAGCTGTGGGAGGCGTCTCCAGACGCCGATAAAATCGGTACTACAAACTGAGGAGGATATCTATGAAGAGAAGATCTGTTTCGCTGTGGATCATCAGTGGATTGTTAGTTGGTTTGACATCGGTAGGAGGGTGTTTCAAGGGTGAACAGGGACCTATGGGCCCTCCAGGACTGCTGACTCCAGGCACAGTGAAGGGTACGGTGAGGCTCTGGAAAGACTACTATTATTTGGAAGAAGAGGCTGGAGGAGTGGAGATCTCCTTAGGGGGATTGCCCGAATGTAAAGATACCACAGATACAGATGGGATGTATAGTCTTGAAGATGTTCCCGCTGGAGTCTACACGGTAGTGGCCCAAAAGGAGGACTGTGGGACAATGAAGCGGTACAACTTCTCTGTGGGCGGTGATACATCCTATTTTTCCCCCGATCTCTGCCGAGTAGCCCAACCCCCACTCAATGTAGCTGCCAGACAAGATACTATTGAGATAGGCAGTGAATTAATCCCAGCTATTGAGATCTCCTGGGTTCCTGCCGACACCACTCTTTGGAATAGATACTGGATATACTATTCGACAGAAATTTCTTTTGAGGATGCGACGTTTGTAGGGCAAGTTGTCACCTCCAACCCTAGCGGGATATTTATCTACAGCCTATCGGCCGGAGAGTACTACTTCGGTATCTGTGCAGATAATGGCCTCTACTATGTGAACGAAACCTCGGGGGATTTTGTGTTTCCTACTGTAAGCGATCTGGTGCGAACCGCAGAGAGCATTCTGGTAACAGGAACTGGTGGACAAGAGAAAAAGGCGAAGATGCTCATTCCGCCCCTGGCACAAAGATGAGCTGATTTCTTTGCTACTATTTCCAGTTGTTTCGGTGTTCATTCAGTGTTTTCTGAACCTGGGCTAAGGAGGCAATGGAGGATTCAATGCGAATAGCAATCGGAGCAGACCACGCCGGATTTGAACTCAAAGAAATCATAAAAAGACATTTCGACTCAATCGGGCAGTCTTATAAGGATTTCGGAGCGTATAAGTTTGACCCCCAAGATGATTACCCTGACTATGGGTTTGAGGTGGCTGAAGCTGTGGCCAGAGGAGAGTTCGACCGGGGAATCCTTATCTGTGGCACCGGCATCGGAATGTCAGTGGTGGCTAACAAGGTAAAGGGTGTTATCGCTGCTCTGTGTCCCACTCCCTTTATGGCCCAAATAAGTCGAACTCATAACAATGCTAATATTTTGGCCTTGGGAGAAAGAACCACCCAGGC
>JAUWEO010000268.1 GCA_030608245.1 Candidatus Latescibacterota bacterium | reverse complement strand
ATTCACTTGACTGCAGCCAAACAGATCAAGATCGGCGATTACATCCGCCTGGAAAGCGGAGAGGAAGGATATGTCGCCGACATAGGCTGGAAAAATGTGACCCTCAAGATGATCTCCAATAATATGATCCTGGTGCCCAATTCCAAGTTAGCCCAAAGTATCATCACCAACTACCATTTTGCCGACAAAAAGATACGCCTTTCTATGCCCATAAGTGTGAGTTACGAAAGTGACCCGGAGAAAGTAGAGCAGGTGCTTATTGACGAGGTAAAAAAAGCCGCCCCGGAGGTGAAAGGACTGGTTACAGACGAGGAACCATTTGTGAGGTTTAAGCCTGGCTTCGGGGATTTCTCCCTGGATTTCACCCTGTACTGTCAGGTCAAGGACTTTGTTGATATGTATCTCGTAGAACACGAACTAAGAAAGAGGATATTCAAACGCTTTCAGAAGGAGGGGCTTGAGATACCCTTCCCTATTCGGACAATCTACATGAAATCATAACGCAGCAAAGCCGCGATCTGATTGCCACGAAGACACAAACAGATTTGATAATTCATATTTCTTCTTGGTGTTTCAGTCTCTTAGTGGCCGATCTGTTTGAATTCTCCTGCAAAAAAGAACGAAGATTTTATCGCTGATACTATTCAAGGATAGTCTTTCACCTTCGTTTGTACTAATAACTAATCGTAATTCAACCCTACGCGGATAATTAAACACTGAAAGACACCGACACTTACCGAAATTATTAAGTTCGGTGCTCATTCGATCTTTCCCGAATATAGGGCTAACCCTCCCTGGTTGCCACCCAAAAAATGGTTGACATCTACAAAGATGTTGATTATCTTTTGAGAGGAAAATTCATCAGGAGGAACAGAACAGTGAGAAGACTCTCGTTCTGGTTGACACTGCTTATTCTCTTTACTATGATTGCTGATGGCCGTACCGAATCTATTGCCCCGGCAGAAGTGGACTCTGTACTGGAGGCGAAGAAACACCACTGCTTTGCTAAAGAATACGACAAAAACAGGATGTATGAGGATGCTATCCTCCAGTATCAGAAGTCGCTCTCCTTCAAGCCCGATAACCCTAATGTACACTATGATTTGGCCAATCTGTTATATCGGCTAAAAAGGTGCCGAGAGGCCCAGCAGCAATGTCTCCACTGTCTGCAAGTGGATTCCACTTTCGTTTTTGCCCATTACTTGTTAGCCCTCCTCTGGTATGAGGTGGCCGATTACGACTCGGCGATTATCGAATTTGAAAAGACACTAGCCCTGGATCCCAGCTACACACAGATCCATCGAACTCTGTCAAATCTCTACAGTTATAAAGGCTTAGACGGTAAAGCTCTCCAGCAATGCCTGCGCACTGCTGAAGTTGGTGACAACAGTTCCCGGGCGGAGGAGTTTCAACTCTTTTTGCATCTGGGTAATCTCCTTGCAAACGGGGGCTTTCTTTCTGAGGCAATATCCTGTTATCGCCACAGTCTCACCTTGATAAAAGACGAACAACTTCTGGATAAGCTGGCCAGTCTTCAACTGAACAACGGCCTTTACCACGGCGCATTGGACTCCTATCTGGCCCTGACAGAAACGAAAATAACAGACGACCAGCTCTTTCTCAAAATCGCTGATATCTCAGTGAAACTGGGGGCTATTGACCAGGCTATTTTTGCCTTGAAGAAATTGGCTGCCCTTCGGCCAACCGATCCTGAACCCTTCTCTCATCTGGCTGAGATCTACCTGCAACAAGGACAACTTCGAGCAGCAAAGACCTGCATTGACCGGGGGTTGGCTATTAACCGGGATACCCCCCGCCTCTATGTCCTGAAGGGCGAATATTACAGAAGTAACGGGGCGAAGGAAATTGCCTTGATCTGTTTCAAAAAGGCCCTCTCCGATTCCACCTGGGGAAGATATGCCCAACAGATGATCTGGGAGATACAGCCACCTTTGACTGAGGAGGAGAAACTGAAAAGGAAATTCTTCAGCCGAGGCAAACGGAAGGAACAATAGAAGGATCCTGTATTATGCCCAAGAAACAGGATTGGATAATCGGCGGACTGATTCTGGTTTGTGTCCTGTTCCTCTTTTTTCTTCTCTCTGCAGTCTTTCTGGGAGTTATCAGGGAAGGAAAAGGGCCGTCCATCTCCGGCACCAAA
>JAUWEO010000101.1 GCA_030608245.1 Candidatus Latescibacterota bacterium | reverse complement strand
GCCTGTACTATTACTTGAATGGCCTCTTCGTTGGAAGACAAACTGGGGGCAAATCCTCCTTCATCTCCCACAGCAGTACTGTAATCAGAGCTTTTCAGCACTGCCTTGAGGTTATGAAACACCTCTGCTCCCATTTGTAGGGCTTGGGCGAAACGGGAGGCTCCGATCGGGATTATCATAAACTCCTGCAAATCCAGATTGTTATCGGCATGTGCTCCGCCGTTGAGCACATTCATCATCGGCACCGGAAGTAGTTTAGCGTTGACTCCGCCGATGTATTTGTACAGAGGCAGGTCAGCGTCTTCTGCGGCCGCTCTGGCCACGGCCAGGGAGACACTAAGGATGGCATTGGCACCCAGCTTGCTTTTGTCTTCCGTGCCATCCAGATCGATAAGCAGCCGGTCTATCGAGACCTGGTCTGAAGCCTCCTGCCCTATCATCTCTTTTCGGATGATCCGATTTACATTGTCCACTGCCTTGGTAACTCCTTTGCCCAGGTATCTGCTCTTGTCACCGTCTCGCAGTTCCAGTGCTTCTCGGCTTCCGGTAGAAGCCCCGGAGGGAACGGCCGCCCGCCCAAAGGCTCCGCTTTCTAAAACAACATCGGTTTCAACCGTGGGATTACCTCTGGAATCCAAGATCTCTCTGGCTGTAACTAACACTATTCTACTCATTTACTCCTCCTCGATTAACCAAAGATTGAAGAAACATCCTGTTTTTGACTCTCTTGTTGCATCGGCCCTTAGCCTTCACAGTTCTATCAGCTCCACCTTTCCCCAGGCTCCCAGCTCATCCCCGAAGATCACCAGGATTCCCAACACTGCGGGGATGTTTTGGGCGAAATCCAAGGCCTCCTGGATGTCTTGCTGCTGTTTGACTATGTTGCAGGCTGCAGTTGCGGCTGCATCGGCTAAAGGGGTGGAATCTGAGAGCACCACCACCGCATCGGCCTTGCCGAAGCTAAGGGAATGACCTACCGTTCCTGAAGAGGTACAGATACCCCAGGGAAATTCAGAGGGGAAAATTTTCAGACCCAGTTTACCGGACAAGGGGGAGTTACCGGCGTAGACGGCCATCGTTCGTCCTTTCAGCGTGCGAAGGAACACATCACCTCCGTTCTCCACAACCACCTCTTGGGAGTCTTCCAGGAGGCTTCGACCTGCATATTCAGCCACTGCCCCTGCTACTGCAGCCATAGGGCCGGTTCCTGCCTTTGCCCCGGCTTCGGCCATCGCGCGGGGCACCTCCCCCCCATCTTCATCCACCTCAATGGGTCTGAGCGCGGTCTTGAACTCCGGATGTCGCTGAATGTATCTCTCAATCTGGCGGCGCGCTCGACGCACGGCTAAAACAGCCTTTGAACTTAAGTCTTTCTCCGCCTTAATGGCAAGGTCTGTCTCCTTAATAATCACATTGAAGAAGACCAAGTCTCCGGCGGAGAAAAGGTTGCGGTAGGTGCGAGGTTCGTACGGCATGATCAAGCGGACAATTGGGACAATTAAGGCTCTTCTGAAAACTCGCTGCCGTCGTAACGGCGGTAAAAGCAGGAACGATGGTCGGTGTGACAGGCATTGCCCTTCTGTTCCACCTTGAACAGCAAGGCATCACTGTCACAGTCAGTCCGAAATTCCTTCACATACTGGAAATTGCCCGAGGTCTCCCCTTTGATCCACAGACATTCTCTGCTGCGACTCCAGTAGGTCATTTTGCCTGTTTCTAAGGTCTTTTCCAAACTCTCCCGGTTCATATAGGCGACCATCAGAACTTGGCCGTTCTGATAGTCTTGGGCTACCGTTGTCACCAATCCCCGGTCGTTAAATTTTATCTCATCCAGCTTCATTTTTCTTGCCCCGGTTATTCTCTTATCTGTCCTTCCCCGTAAACTACCCATTTGTAGGTAGTGAGATCTTTGACCCCCATTGGCCCCCGGGCGTGCAGTTTATCGGTGGAGATACCGATCTCGGCACCCAGACCATAGACACCTCCATCGGAGAGTCTGGTGGAGGCGTTGACCATCACCGAGGAAGAGTCCACCTCCGTTATGAACTGCTGGGTCTTGAAGTAATTCCGGGTGACGATGGCATCGGTGTGGGCCGAACCATACTGGCTAATGTGGATAATCGCTTCCTCTAAGCTGTCCACAACCTTCACCGAAAGGATTAGATCAAGGTACTCGGTGTACCAGTCGTCCTCGGTTGCCTTTTTCACCTTGGGGGCAATCTCTCTGGTTCTGGGACAGCCCCGGATCTCTACTCCCACCTGGGCAAACTGTTCAAGCATTCTGGGAATGAAGTCCTTGGCGACTTCGGCATTGACCAGAAGTGTTTCCATTGCATTACAGACCCCGGGCCGTTGAATCTTGGCATTGAAGCAGAGTTTCTGGGCCATCTCCAAATCGGCTTCATCATCTACATAGATGTGGCAGACCCCTTCGTAGTGCTTAATCACCGGGATACGAGAGTGTTCCACTACCGTTTTGATCAACTCTTTCCCGCCCCGGGGAATAACCAGGTCAATCCATTCCTCAGCCTTGAGCATCTCGGTCACCGCTTTTCTATCGGTAGTTTCAATCAACTGGATAGCGTGTTCAGCCATCCCAGCAGAGCAGGCGGCTTCGGAGAGGATTTTCACCAAGCAGATGTTGGAATTGATGGCCTCGGAGCCACCGCGGAGGATAACAGCGTTTCCAGCTTTAAGACAGAGTCCGGCGGCATCGGCGGTGACATCAGGCCGGGATTCATAAATGATGCCTATCACCCCGATGGGCACTCTGAGTTTGCCCACCCGAATGCCGCTGGGACGTCTCACCATCTCTTCCAGGGCACCCACAGGGTCAGGCAGGGCGGCGATCTCCCGCAGTTCCTGGGCCATCCCGATGATCCTTTTGTCGCTCAGCCGCAACCGGTCCAGCATTGCCCCAGAGAGCCCTTTCTGCCGGGCAGCCTCCACATCCCTGCCGTTCTGCTGTTTCACCAACTCAGCAGAGTCTTCAACCCCCCTCGCCATTCGCAAAAGGGCTTCATCTTTAACTCGGGTGGCAAGAGAAACCATTCGGCGAGAAGCTGCCTTGGCTGTTCGAACCTTCTCTGCTACATACTCTTCTATCTGCATCAGATACCTCCAGGCACTTAAAGTCGATCTATTGCCTCGTTCAGATATTTCAATCCCCTCACCACTTGAATCTCGATCTCTAAGCTCCACATTTCGATATCGGAAATTGAGCTTTGAAGAAGATTAACGCTGTCCTTGCCGGTAGTGACAATCATCTGGGCCTGAGAATTCTGGGCAAGCCGAGCTATTCGTTCCAAATCCTTTACACTGTAGCGATGGTGGTCTTTGAACCGCATCCTCCCCACCAACTGTGCTCCAAGTTTCACCAGACTCTGTTCAAAGCCCTCCGGATTGCCAACCGCAGAGAACGCAACCACTCTCCTACCGGAAACTCTTTCCAGTCCCACTTGAGGCCCATCAGGAAGTTTCCGCAAAAAACAGGGCCTGTGGATACATTCCACGATTGGAGTTTCAGGATTAACGGTGTTGAGTCGATTCTCCAGTTCTCCCAATTCCCTCGCCCGATCTACTCGAGTCAGGCAGAATAAATGCGCTCTTTCAAGGCTGTTCAAAGGCTCTCGCAGAATACCTCTGGGCAGGAGATGTCCGTTGCCAAAAGGGTTGGTAGCATCTATTACCACTATATCTAAGTCTCGTTTCAGTCTCAGATATTGAAATCCGTCGTCAAGAAGGAAGATATCGGGAGTAAACCTCGCGGCAGCTAACCGGCCCGCCTGGACCCTGTCTTTTCCCACTATCACCGGAATGGTATTCAAGTTCCTTGCTAAAAGGTAAGGCTCGTCTCCGGCCTGTTGGGGATTGCTGAGAATTTTTTTTCCGTCAGAGACGATATTTATCCCCTTGCCTTCCCGTTTGTATCCCCGGCTGAGAACTGCAACTCTCTTTCCTCTCACTTCCAAGAGTTCGGCGAGGAAGGTCACCAGGGGGGTTTTCCCAGTGCCACCCAGGGTGATGTTCCCCACGGAGATCACCCTGGGTATCAAAGAGGATCTCCGGAACAGTCTCCATCGGTAGCCCAAAAGCCACAGCCGGACGGCAAGTCCGTAAATCAAAGAGCAAACCCACAGCAGATAGCGGAGCAAGGTGAGGCAGAATACATTTTTCTTATCACTTACTATCCTGCGAAACAGTTCTTCATATGATACCATTTTTCATCAAGAGCTCAACGGTAACACTGGCAGTGCCCTTTCTTCCCTGAACTACCCTTTTTCCCCGGCTGCCGGCAGCTTCTCTCTTTGAAGGGTCTTTTAACAATTGCGCTACGGTCTGAGCCAGTTGGTCGGCCTGTTCTACCTGAAAGGCGGCGCCTTTTTCCAACAGGGCCGCTGCTCCCTGCTGCTCCATATACGGGCCAAAAAGGACAGGAACTCCCCAGGCGGCCGGCTCGAGAGGATTATGACCTCCTACCGGCACCAGACTGCCTCCCACAAAGGCCACTTGGGCAGAGGCATATACTGAGGACAGTTCTCCCATAGTATCCAAAACGACAATGTCCACCTCCTGGTCGGCAGATTTCAGCCGGCTTTTTCTGGCCACCGTCAAACCCGCCCCAGAAGCAAGTACCTCCACCTCAGGAACCCGGTTCAGATGTCTGGGGGCTAAAACCAGCAGCAGATGCTCGAAATCCCGGCGAAGTTCAGCAAAGGCTTCTATTAGAATCTTCTCCTCGCCTTCTCTGGTGCTCCCGGCCACAATTACCTGACGATCCGCCAAAAACGGCAATTTGACATGCTTTCCCAAAGAGACATCGAACTTGAGACTGCCGGTGACTGCGGTTTTCTCCGGCGAGACTCCCAACTGGAGAAATCGCTCTCTGTCCAGCTCGGATTGGAGGCAGAAAAAATCAATCTTTCCTAATATCTTCCTCACAAATCCTCTTATCAACCGACAGCGTGAAAATCCTCTTGGGGAAAGTCTTCCATTTACCACAGCAAGACGGCAACCTAAGGCTTCTGCCGCCCAGATCAGATTAGGCCACAGCTCCAGTTCGGTTAGTAATAAAACCTTAGGTCTAACCTGCCCTAATACATAAAACAAGATAAACATCAAGTCGAAAGGCAGAAGGGTGAACACATCTGCCTCTTTTAGTACTTGTCTCGCCTTTTTTAGTCCGGTCACCGTGGTAGCAGAGATCACTACGGGCAATTCGGGGCGTCTGGCCTTGACTACAGAGACCAAAGGGGTGATGGCTGAGATCTCTCCCACTGAGGCGGCGTGAATCCAGACGGGCTTTCTGCCTTTCAACGGGGCAAATCTCTCCTTGAACCCCAGGCCGAGTCTCTCCCCCAGCCTATGCTCTCTGCGAAAGAGCATTATCAGCAGCGAAGGAAGGCCCACTACGAACGAAATTGTAGCTAAGATATTGTAAATTAATAACATTTTCCGGGTAATTGGCAAAGGGCCTCTACAAATCCGTCTCGCTATCCCTGACACACCCTTTCTGCCAATTCAGTAATCTCGTTCAGGCTTCTCTCTAAATTCAGACATTCCTGGGGGAATTCCGTTTCGGTCAGACTGGGTTTGACAAAGATTGGCGGCCCAAAGACAAGAACGGATTTAGAAAATGGCAACGGCAGCATAAACCTGTCCCAGCTTGTGAAGAATCTTCTCTTCCGTGCTGCTCCGCTCGCCGGCAGGATGGGCATGCCTGTCCGTTGGGCCAAAAAGATCACTCCGGGTTGAACCTTCTTAGCTGGTCCTTTCGGGCCGTCTGGAGTGACGGCAAGGAAAGTTCCTTTTCTGGACTGGAATAAGAATTCTCTTAATACTTTGCCCCCTCCAGAAGTGGTGGAACCTCGGACCGTCTTATATCCCAATCTGGTTAGAATCCACTTCAGCAGTTCCCCATCGCGGTGCTGGCTAACCAACACGGTGATCTTCGGGTGTCGGATAAAGCAGAGAGGCAGGAACATTCTCCCATGCCAGAGGGCATAGATAAAGCCGTCACCACGGCAGAGCATCTGACGGTGAAATTGCCCCCCTACCACCTCAAGACGGAGGGTAGCGCCAATAACCACCAGAGCCAACCATGCCAAGCCTGCACACAGGAACAGCCAGACTCTCTGTTTCACAGCGCCTTTCAAAAAAGCGAGATCGAAATCTCGCTGTCCCACAATATTCTGAATATGGTGCCGAAGGAGGGAGTTGAACCCTCACAGCCCGAGGGCCGCTGGATTTTGAATCCAGTGCGTCTGCCAGTTCCGCCACTTCGGCGTTAAATAATATCAAGGACTTACGCAAGTGCCTGATCCACCAATCTGAGGCCGGTGTCCATATTGGTGTCCATCTGATTATCCAGGTGTTCGACAGCTTCTCTTTTATGCGACGGAGAAGGGTGAGAATATCTCATGGTCATCTCTGTGGACTTATGTCCAGGCAGTTCTTTTGCTGTAGCGAGATCCACACCAGCCATAACCAGATTGGAGGCGAAGGTATGCCTGAGATCGTGGAAGTGAAAATCCCCAATGCCTGCTCTGTTCAAGGAATGCTCAAAGGCAGTCCTAACGCTCCGAATCGGCTTGGTTATCTGGTTATAAAAGACATAAAGACTGCGTCTGGGCAAGTTCTCAAAACGTCTC
>JAUWEO010000045.1 GCA_030608245.1 Candidatus Latescibacterota bacterium | reverse complement strand
ACCTCAATATGGATATCTATACGATCAAGCAAGGGGCCGGAAATCCTGGACATATACCGCTGAATCTGGGTTGGAGTGCAGGTGCACTCGTGATTGGGGTCGGAGTAATAACCGCAGGGACAGGGATTCATCGCCGCCGCCAGCATAAATTTAGCAGGATAAGTGAGCGATATGCTTGCCCGAGCAATGGTAACTCTGCCGTCTTCGAGCGGCTGTCTTAACACCTCCAGAACACCTCTTTTGAACTCCGGCAGTTCATCTAAGAAAAGCACCCCATGATGGGCTAAACTCACCTCCCCGGGACGGGGATTATGTCCTCCGCCTATTAGACCCGCATCGGTGATGGTGTGATGGGGAGAGCGGAAAGGCCGAGTAGCGATCAAAGCCGTGTCGGCTGGCAATAGCCCCGCTACTGAGTGAATCCTGGTAGTGGCTAAAGCCTCATTCAAAGTGAGATTGGGCAAAATAGTGGGAAGTCTTCTGGCCAGCATAGTCTTGCCTGAACCGGGCGGACCGATCATGATGATGTTATGTCCACCCGCGGCGGCGACCTCCAGGGCCCTCTTGGCATGCTCTTGCCCTTTAACATCGAGAAAATCAAGTATATACTCTGAGCTCTTGGCAAAAACTTCGTCAATGTCCAAATAGAACGGCTTAACAGTGATATCTCCGTCCAGAAGTTCAATAGCTTGCTTCAGATTGGAAACCGGGTAGATCTCCAATCCAGTAGTTATAGCTGCTTCTTTGGCGTTTTCTCGGGGAAGGATCATCCCCTTGATGCCCGCTTTTGGAACTGCCAAAGCTATAGACAGGACACCGTGGACCGGCCGTAGAGAACCATCTAAGGAAAGCTCTCCTAATAAAACATAATTCAATAACTTGTCAGTTCTTATCTGCTTAGTGGCGGCCAATATGGAGACAGCAATGGGCAGGTCGAAAGCGGTCCCCTCTTTTCTGATGTCTGCCGGGGCCAAGTTGACGGTGATCTTTTTGTAAGGAAAAAGGTAGCCGCTGTTTTTAACCGCCGCCATCACCCGGTCTTTACTCTCCTTAACTGCCCCCTCAGCCAATCCTACTGTCGAAAAGGAAGGAAGTTGCCGATCTATGTCTGTTTCCACCTCCACTAAGTAGGCATCGATCCCCAAAACAGCGCTACTTAACACCTTAGATAACATCATCCTTCTCTTTCGGAAACAGCTGTTAAATGCCAAACAGGCTTTCCTTAATTTGGCCTTTGAGCTTTGGATTTTGTCATTATGGAGTCGAAACTTCTGATTTGACAAAATCAAGCTGCAGAAACTCTCTGTACTACAACCCCGCGAAACTTACTTTTTTCGATTGGGTTTGTGTTTTGGAATCCGTGAAATCAGCGTAATCCGCGATTGCTTTCTTGGGTTGCGGCTCCGCTCCGCTGTGTCTTCAGTAGTAGAGACTGCTGATATTCTCCCCCTGGATTGCCCGCTGGGGGTTCAGGTAAAAAAGCTCTTCGGCTGTCTCCGCCCCCACCAGTTTATCCACTACCCTTCTGGCCTGACTCAAAATGAGGGGACGAGAGACCGAATTGTGAGCATCGCTTGCTACAAACTGAGTCGCTCCCTCAGTCACCAGCCGCTCGGCCACCTTCTTTATTGCCTTCCTATGGTCACCTGTCAAGCTGCTGGCGTTGACCTGAAACAGGATACCTCGGCGACTGAGTTCAAATAGTTTCTTCACATCTCTGGCAAGCATCATATTTCTCTCTGGATGGGCTATGATGGGCATAAATCCCGATAGCTGTAATCTGAACAGTTCCTCCTCAAACCGGTAGGGAAGGGAGTTGAGGGGAAATTCAATTAAGGTGTATTTCCCATTATTAGCCAGAGTTCCCAACTCCTGACGGCAGATTGAAGCCATGTTAAACTGGAAGAATATCTCTGAGCCCAAGAACAGACGAAGATTAACCCCTTGTTCATTCAGCCTTTTCCTAAGTTCTTCCAGTTTCTGCTGACAAAGCTCAGGAAACTCATCATCGTCCAGAGGGCCAAGGATATGGGGGGTGGCTACAATCGCTGAGATTCCATCCTTAACCCCCTGAGCGATCATCACTAAGGATTGCTCTATCTCTTCGGGTCCATCGTCAACTCCAGGCAACAGGTGACAGTGAATGTCAATCATGGAAAAAACCGGCTTGAAGTAAGTCAAATGGTTCTGTATAAACGATGCTTATCTTGGTGAACGCTCGTAGTAAGGGCTCTAATCCTTTCGGTAGGATGCGAAGAAATGAAGTTTCAAGTTTTCTTAACATGAATAGCCTGAGCAAACTCTTTCAGCAGGACGGGATCATCATTCTGCTCTGCAGCGGTGCCAATGACCACAAAGGAACTGCCAGCCAGTACTTTCTGTCGCGCTATCTCCGGCTGACGGATACCTCCTCCCACGATAATGGGAAGCGAGACAGCATCGGCAACTGCCTGAATTATTTCCTCCGGGACTGAATGTTTCGCCCCGCTGCCAGCATCCAAGTATAGCAGTTTCATACCCAGATATTGAGCAGCCAATGCATGAGCCTCCGCAATCTCTGGCTTGCTCCGGGGAAGAGGGCGCGTGTCGCTAATGTACTCCACTGTGGTCGGTCTGCCTGATTCTACCAACAAATAGCCGGTAGAGATCGACTCTAAACCATAGTCCCTCAAAATAGGCGCAGCCTTAACCTGCTGGCCGATGAGAAACTCCGGATTGCGACCGCTGAGCAATGAAAGAAACAGGATTGCATCGGCCTTTGGACTTATCTGGTATATCCCACCAGGGAAGATAATCACCGGCACCTTCGCCTCCTTCTTGATCTGGCCTATCACCAAGTCAAAATCACTGGAAAGCAGAAAACTGCTTCCCACCAGGACGGCGTCAACGCCGTTGGCACCCAAGCAACGAACATCCTCTGCCAGGGTTTTCCGATCCAAGCGGTCCGGATCTAACAATAGCAAATACCCTGCCCCTTTTTCTCGCTTAACCCGCATCAAATATTCAAAAGTTGACATCTATCATCCCTAAAGAAATAGAAGCTATGGAAGCGAAATGAGAAAAGAACATCCAAGAATATTTCCTTATTTCGCAGTTTTTAACAATTGTTTTTCAATAATTTCTTTTGCCTTTGCCAATATTTGCTCAACGACCTTTGGGTCCTTCGCCCCTGCTTGAGCCAAATGAGGCTTCCCTCCACCACCGCCTCCCGCGGCTTTGGCGATCTGTTGAGCAATCTGACCTGCCTTCAGCCCTCGGGTATGGATCAGGTCATCGGTCGCCACCACCAGAAAGGATGCCCGGTGATCAAGCACCGTACCCAACACACCTACGCCGCTTCCCAATCTTTCCCTTAAGATATCTGCCATCCGCCGGAATCCCTCCCGATCTTCCACCTTTACCTTCGCCGCTACCACCTTGAAATTGTCAACCAAAGTAGCCTGGGTAATCAATTGGTCGATATCAGAATCGAAAACAGCGGTCCGAAGCTGCTGTTGTTCTTTCTCCAAGACTTTGTTCCTCTCGATCAACTTCTTAAGCTTATCGCCAAGCTGGGGCAAGGGGACATTCAACAGTCCTTGTATTTCCGTGAGGGCTCGCCGTTCTTCTCTGTTTTTGGACTCTGCCGTCTCTCCGGTAATTGCCTCTATCCTTCTAATTCCGGCTGAGATTCCAGACTCCGAGATAAGTCTAAACTGACCTATTTGGCCGGTGGCCTTCACATGTGTCCCCCCGCACAGTTCAAGGCTTGTATCCCCAATTTTGGCCAGCCGGACTCTCTCCTGGTATTTTTCTCCAAAGAAGGCCAGAGCTCCCATTGCCCTTGCCTCTTCCAACGAGTTCTCGAAGGTAGAAACAGAGATGTCTTCTCTAATTTTAGCATTGACTGCAGCTTCTACCCTATCCAGTTCTCTGGAACTTAAGGGAGAGAAATGGGTAAAGTCAAATCTGAGCCTGTCCGGGGCCACCAGAGAACCTGACTGGCGAACATGTTCTCCCAGAACCTGGCGCAGAGCCGCCTGAAGCAGGTGAGTAGCCGTGTGGTTGCGGGCAATAGCCCAGCGTCCTTGGCTGTCAATTCGAGCAGTGAGAGGAACTATTGCGTCTCGAATATTCCCCTTAATCAGTTTTCCCCGATGGATAATAGCATTGTCAGATTTGAAGGTGTCCACTATTTCTATCTCTATGTCCTCATCCCAGAGCTTCCCTGTATCGCCCACCTGACCTCCAGCTTCGGCATAGAAGGGGGTTTGATCCAAAACCAGATCAATGTAATCATCGGACGCCCTTATTTTTCGCAGCACAACCGTAGCTTTCTCACAGTCATATCCGGCAAATAGTGAGTGAGGCCCTTGGGAGAGGATAGTCCACTGCTTCTCTTCTTGTCTGAACTTAGACGCCTGTTTTGCCCTCTGTTTCTGTAGCTCCATCTCCTCTTGGAAACCTTCCAAATCAACCTGTAAACCTATCTCCTCTGCCATATCAACAGTGAGGTCAAGGGGAAAACCGTAGGTGTCATAAAGTCTGAATGCCTCTTGGCCGGGAATAACCTTTTGGCCAGAGGCCTGAATTGTCTGGATCACCTTTCTAAAAAGCTCCAGCCCTTGATCCAGTGTCTCCTCGAATCTCTCCTCCTCGGCTCTAATCACTGAGGCTATATACTCTCTCTTCTCTTTCAGCTCCGGGTAGGGTTTTGCCATTGTGTCCACTACTGGGTCTACCAATCTGTAGATGAACGGTCCGGCCATTCCCAGTGTGCGTCCATAACGGGAGGCGCGGCGGAGGATACGACGCAGCACATAACCGCGGCCTTCGTTGGAGGGTAAGGCCCCGTCGGCTAAGACAAAGGCGAGGGCACGGACATGGTCGGCGATCACACGAAAAGGCATCCCCGCCGGGCCAGAAGAGTAGCCCTTTTTCACTATCTCCTCTACCTCGGCGATGAGGGGACGAAACAGGTCGGTTTCAAAATTGGATGGGACTTCCTGCATTACGGCAGCGATCCGCTCTAAGCCCAATCCAGTATCAATGCTGGGACGAGGCAGGGCAGTTAGACTCCCGTCTGGTGAGCGTTCAAATTGGACAAAGACTAAGTTCCACAGCTCTAAGTATCTGTCACAATCGCACTTACCTATCCCACAGTTGGGGCCACAGCTCATCTGTTCCCCTTGATCGAAGAGTATTTCGGAGCAGGGACCGCAGGGACCGGTGTCGCCCATACTCCAGAAATTCTCCTCATCACCCTGTTGAATATCCCCCAACCTGACTATTCTCTCTGCCGGCACCCGAATGTGCTCGCGCCAGATTCCGAACGCCTGGTCATCATCTTTGTAGATGGAGGTCCACAACTTCTCATTGGGTAACCGGAGTACTTCGGTCATAAACTCCCAGGCGTACTCAATCGCCTCTTTCTTGAAATAGTCACCAAAGGAGAAATTGCCCAGCATCTCGAAGAAGGTGTGGTGGCGTGCGGTTTTACCCACCTCCTCTAAGTCGTTGTGTTTTCCACTGGCTCGGATACATTTCTGGCAGGAGGTGGCTTGGTTGTAGTCCCTTTTTTCCTTGCCCAGAAGGGCCAATTTGAACTGGTTCATCCCCGCATTGGCGAACAACAGGGTGGGATCGTCCTGAGGAATGACAGGCGAACTGGGCACTCTTTTGTGTCCCTTGCTTTCGAAGTAGGCCAGAAACGTTTCTCTGATTTCGTCAGTTCTCATCTATTTCTTTTTCCTCCCAGATTGCGGTCAGTGCCTGTTTCACGGTTTCCCAGTCGAATCCTCTCCGCAGTAAGAAGTCAGTCATTCTTCTTTTTGCCTTATTCTTGTCCAAGCCCTGGTATCGGCTGAGGCGCTTCTTCAGCAGCTCTATCGCCAGTTGCCCTTCATCAACCTTCTCGAAGGCCTCCTGGATGGCCTTTTCGGCCACCTCTTTGGCAATACCTTTCTGCCACAGCTCTTGCCCAAGCATCCGGCGGCCTCTGGGTCTTATGTGGAGCCGCTCCTTCACCCAGGCGCGAGAGAATTCTGAGTCGTTGACCAATCCCACTTCTTCCAAATCGTCCGTCACCTGGGCCACAATATCTTTATCATAGCCTTTCTGGGTCAGTTTATCTACTATCTCTTTGCGACTGCGGGCGCGAACGCTCAGGTAATTAAGGGCAGCGTCCTTTGCCTTCAGGGTCTCCTCTTTCTGGAGAATTTGCAGGAGGTCAGCGTCCTCTAATTGAGAGTCCACCTGAAGATCATATTTAGCCACGATCTCCTCATTCAGGCCGAAGGCAAACTCGCCGTCTAAGAAGACCGACCGGCGGTGAGGGTTCTTCTTCTGGACGGAGATCTGGGTTATTTTTCGCTTGGGTGGAGATCCCATTTCTGCCTGACAAGAAAGAGACTTCTTGCGAGCCAATCAAGTACTGTAGTTTATCAAAATCGCGCTTAAACTGGATGGTTCTTTGAGGGTGATGTAGACCGCGTCAGCACGAGCGTCATATCTTACCTTCATAAGATGTTGGCCTCCTTATTCGCCTTCACCTTTCCCAGATGCCTTTCCTTCTCGCTGTAGATGCACCCGCAGTACTGCTGGCGGTAGAGGCCGTATTTCTTTGAGTATTCCAGTGCCTTTTTCCACTGGGGCCGCCAGTCCTGGTAGAAAAATTCCACCCCGTAATCGGCGGCCACCTGCTGCCCAATCTCCTGAATTACCCCATGTTGGCTATGAGAACTGAAAAGAAGGGTGGTAGAGAAACAGTCGAACCTCCCCCTTTTAGCATATTTTGCTGTCTCCGTTAAGCGAAGCTGATAACAAAAGGCGCACCTCTGATCTTCCCGAAAAACAACTCCTCGGAGGAACTCCTCCAGTTGATATTCATCCTTCCAGATGACCTCAACGCCCGCCTGCTGGGCGAAGGACTCCAAAGATCCCTTTCGCTTTTCGTATTCAGTGAAAGGATGAATATTGGGGTTAAACCAGAACCCTTTTACCTCTATGCCTTTCTCCAGCAGATCGTGATAAGGCACCATCAGGCAGGGGGCGCAGCAGGTGTGGAGCAGCAGTCTCATAGGGCGTTCAACTGTCTCTGTCTGGGCTTTATTCCGAAGTGCTGGTAGGCCAGGTCAGTCGCTTCTCGCCCTCTGGAGGTACGTTTCAGGTAGCCCTGCTGAATCAGGTACGGCTCGTAGACCTCCTCGATGGTATCCTCTTCTTCTCCGACGGTTACGGAGAGGTTTTTCAGCCCAACCGGGCCGCCTCCGAACTTCTCGATGGTGGTGAGAAGGATGCGTTTATCCATATCATCCAGGCCTTTTTCGTCCACCTCTAACCTTTGGAGGGCACTACAGGCAACCTCTCTGGTGATTACCCCGTCGGCCTGGATTTGGGCAAAGTCTCGCACTCGCCTGAGCAGACGGTTAGCCACCCGGGGGGTGCCCCGTGACCTGCGGGCGATCTCTGAAACTCCATCTTCATCAATAGGGATGTCGAGAATCCTTGCCGAACGTTTCACGATACTCGCCAGTTGGGAGAAGTTGTAAAAATCCAGTCTGCCGGTGATCCCAAACCGGGCCCTGAGAGGGGAGGTGAGCAATCCCGCCCGGGTGGTAGCCCCGATCAGGGTGAACCGCTCCAGATTCAGCTTAACCGACCTGGCTCCTGGGCCTTTATCGATGATGATCTGTAGGGTGAAGTCCTCCATTGCCGGATAGAGATATTCCTCCACTGCATGGCTCAGGCGGTGCATCTCGTCGATGAAAAGCACATCCCCGGGCGCTAACTCCGTAAGCAGTCCCACTAAGTCGCCTGGTCTCTCTAAGATCGGACCGGAAGTGGTCTTAATCCCCACCCCCATTTCTCGGGCAATAATGTAGGCTACGGTGGTCTTCCCCAAACCGGGAGGACCGTAGAAAAGTGCGTGGTCTAAGGATTCGCCTCGTTTCAGCGCCGCCTGAATAAATACCTTCAGGTTCTCTTTGAGGCCATCCTGTCCCACAAAATCCTCAAACCTGCTGGGACGCAAGGAGTAGTCGAATTCTGAGTCATCACCGATTATGTCGGGTGTGGTTATTCGTTTGGCCATAGGAAGGCAATTTCTGTCTGTTGTAGTTTAATTCCTAAATGCACCGTAGCGCCTTTTTGATCATCTCTTCCAGCGGGAGTTCCGCACTCTCTTTTCGCATCACCTCTGCCACTGCCTCTTCTGCGGCTGGGCGTTTGTAGCCCAATGAGATAAGCGCCAGAACCGCCTTTTCAGTTTTAGATTTCTCCATCCTGGGTGTTTGGGCAGAAAGCTTCTCCTGTTCTATCTGCAAACGGCCTTTTAATTCAAACAGAAGTCGCTGAGCCGTCTTTTTGCCAATTCCGGGAATAGCGGTCAACGCCCCCATATTTCCCCCGATTATCGCCCGGTGAAACTCCTCCACCGAGATCCCCGACAGGATAGCCTGGGCCAACCTGGGACCTATGCCAGAGACAGCGATAAGCGTCTCGAACAGCTCTTTTTCTTCGGCGGTGGCAAACCCGAACAATTCCACGTCGTTCTCTTTAACTGAAAGATGGGTCAAGATCTTCACCGAAGTGCCCACCTCTCCTATCTTCTGGTAGCTGGAGAGAGGAATATGGATAGAGTAGCCGATACCTCCCACATCCAGAACAAGCTGGGTGGGTGCTTTCCAGACGAGTGTTCCCTGTAAATAGGAGATCATAGATCACTCCCAGCACTCCGAAACATGTTATCCTTACAGTTCCACCTTATGGGCATGGCATAGTGCCACGGCCAGGGCGTCTGCGGCATCTGCAGGGATAGGCTCAGGAAGTCCCAGAATAGTCTTTACCATAAATTGGACTTGTCCTTTTGAGGCCCGACCCGACCCCACCACTGCCATTTTCACCTCACGGGGAGAGTATTCGGCAATGGGCACTTCCATCTGCGAGGCAGCCAAAAGGATTACCCCCCGGGCATGCCCGATCGTCAGGGCAGTCTTCACATTCTCCCGGCAGAAGATATCCTCCACCGCTATCTCGTCCGGGGTATTTTCCTGTAGCTTCTGGGTAAGATCAAGATAAAGCTTCTGGAGACGTTGGACAAAAGGCAGCCGGGGAGACAGCCGGATAAGTCCTGATTCCCTCAGCTTGTATTCCCTTCCAGCATATTCAATCACTCCAAATCCTGTGATCCGGCTGCCGGGGTCGATACCGAAGATAAGCACTGATTAGTCTCCATAGAACAAGGTCTTAAAATTTATCTCGACAATGTCACATTTTCTCGATTTCAAGGATGTCCAGCCCGGAAGGGCTCTCCCACAGGCAGAACCTTTTGGGTGAATTCGATTGCTAATCACCAGAATCTTTAATGGAACAAAGAATTGCAGGGACATATTCGTGGCGGCAGACCTATGTATCTGCCCGATTAGTTCCATAAGCTCAAACTTGCGACCCGTAGTATTTCTCTATCTCTGCCTCATCGATGTCGAAGTTAGAGAAGACCCGCTGCACATCGTCGCACTCTTCCAGTTCATCCATCAGACGGAGCACCTGCTGGCCTGATTTTCCGTCCATCTTTACTGTGCTCTGGGGCACTCTGGTCAGTTCTGCCTCAGTATACTCGATTTGGTTCTCTTTTAGTGCCTGTTTCACCCCTTCCAGATCCTCCACAGCGGAGATGACCTCAAAGGCGTCCTCCTCTGTCTGAATATCCTCGGCTCCCGCATCAAGAACCACAGCCAGCAAATCATCCTCTTGTAGATTGTTTCTGGGAACTG
>JAUWEO010000067.1 GCA_030608245.1 Candidatus Latescibacterota bacterium | reverse complement strand
GCCAGACCCCGGTTCTATCCCGCTCAAGATAGAGCTGTCGCATACAGCTTCCCGGGGCGTCGGTGCGCCAGATAACAAGAAGTCTGCCATCGTCAAGTTCAACGAAATCGCCTTCCTCCCCCATGCCCTGAGGATTGAGCCGGTCGTCGTTTTCGAGGATGACCACCGGATCCGACCAGGTCTTCCCGCCGTCTTCTGATTCGCTGAGCGCGCCCGCCCAGGTGCTGTCGTCTGTCTCATCGGGACGAAACGCTCCTAAAGCAAGGATAGAACCATCGGTAAGGGGATGGATGGCCGTGATGAAAAAGGGCGGTTTTCGGTCGAAAAGATAGATCTCTTTCCAGGATGCTCCGCCGTTGTCGCTGGTCCAGATAGAGGCGAACTTGGGATAGGTGATTGCCAGATCGCTGTGAGAGAAAGGGAAAGACTCGCCCCTGTTTTCTTTAGTCTCATCGTAAACGGTCGTGCGGCATGGGCTGGTCACCCCTTCGATGGTGCGGCCGTAGTTTCGCATAAGCGTGCCATCGGGCATCTCGAAGACGTGGCGGATGTGGTGGTCGGGATTGCGCTCCCACAAGGGATCGAGGTCTTCGCGCCAACCGGTGTCGGTCCAAGTTTCGCCGCCATCGTTGGAGACAAGGGTCTTGAGATAGTACTCGATATCGCGGGAGTTGAAATTGTACGTGGGCGGCCAGGCGGTTTTGTCGCCTGCGACTTCGACGAAAGAGAGCTTCAGGGCTCTGGAGCGCTCCTTCCAGAGGATGGCCCAGGAGACGTAGCTCGGCTCCTCTGGGGCGCGGTAGATATTACGCTTGCGCACGTTCGTGACGTTGATATCGGACGTGGTCGTCCAGTCGCCGCGCAGGGCTTTAAGATCTTCTGGGAAAGTCAGGTGTTTCATCGTAATCTCCTTTCGATGTTCAGTGTATTGAGAGTGCATCCCGCACGACTTTTCCTTGCCATGCCTCAGGGATTCCAAACCCGAGCATGAAAGCAATGGTTGCCGCCGTGTCGCAAATGGAGACGCAGCACTGAAGAGGCCAGGTCGGCAAAGTGGTCCGCGCCCGTCATGTATAGACCCCCTCTTTGAGCAAATGATCAGTGTGAGGCGTCGCGGCTTTTTCGACGACTCAGGTTGCCTTGACCCAGCGCCGGCTTTGCACTCCAAGACTGCAACTTCGCCATTTGAATTAGGTACTCCCCTCTGAAATCCTGCGGGAACACCGGCCAAGTGCCTTCGTATTTCAATCTCTCAAAACCCTTACCCCCGGCGATTTCAGGATAGTCTGACTTTTGCTCGATAGAGACTCGGTCCGAAGGCTCCTTGCAGCCATCAAGGGATACCAGCAGTCTCCCCATCGTATCCATAAACGCCCCTGGGCCGACTTCTGCCTCACCGATTCTCATCTCCCCTGGAAGCCTCCTGTATTTACAGATATAGTTCTCCACCTGGCAGCAAGCCGAGAGAAAATCCCCTACCATCACTCTAAGAGAATCCGTTGGGGACGAGGGGAGACATACCGGTCCGATAATCCTTCTCAAAGGGGCACAAGCTGGGAGTTTTCCCTTTCTGCTGAAACTGGCCAGCGACCAGGCCAGCAGACCAAAGATCTCCGCAGGGGAAAACGCTACCTCCTCCATCACCTGATAGCTCAACCGGTCCCGGATTCTCTTCACCAAGGCAACTACGGTGGGCAATTCCAACCACATCCCCTCGGTTTCCCTGTAGGTATTGTAAAGCTCCCTGAAGGTGGTAACCTCTATGTCTCGCTTCTCCACCACATAACCGATAAACCGATCGAAGTCGGCGAGCATCTTCTCAGAAGTTTTGGACGGTCTCAAAGGGGCAGGCCTCCAGTCCTTTTTCGGCGGGGTGGCCCCACGATCGAAAAGCTCATCCCAGAATCGCTCCGTCACCAGGCGACAGGGATGGCTATAGATCACGATCACTCCTCCATCCCGTTTGGCCACTAAGCGATCGAAATCTCTCTTCATCCTGGGTAGGCGGTCTCGCCCTTCAAAATAGTCATCGAAGGCGAAAAGATATCTCAGCAGGAGAGAGTTACAATATCTCATCGGTGTCCCGTCGGGCATCTCGAAGTCCGAGTCTCCAGCTACAGGAATTCCCAGAAGCGCCATAGCAACCATCACCTGAGGAGCCCAGCTATTGCCCGGACGAATCCATGCCGTGGGATACTGTCCGAATATCTCTGCCACATCATGGATCCCGCCGATTTCCCTCCGGATAACCTCATCTACACCTTCATTCCAATCCAGCTCTTCCAGGTACTCTGCCATAGTCGGATGCAGGGAATGCGTATCCGAATGATACCCGATCTCGTGCTGCTTCAATGCCTTGATCACATCCACCCGCCCTCGCTCCCTCAGAACTCTGGCTTTCTCGCCCACTACGCAGAAACACCCCTTCACCCCATGTTTGGCCAAAAGCTGGGCCCATCTCAAAGCCGCATCATCGGCCTCTGGTGTTATAAAATCCTCCACGTCAAAAGAGAAAATAACACTAACCATCGCCCCTATCTCCCTTATCGTTCAGCAACACCAGCTATTTTTACAAGCTTACCGTGACTGGGGTCTTTTTCTTCACTGATTCCATAATGGCCAGGATTATCTTAGTCACTGCAACACTTTCCTCTAATGAAATCCGAACCTTCTCTTTGTAATATATCCTCTCGATAAAATCACGTATGCTCTCATAGGCAAGACCTGTTGGCTTACCATGGATTTTAGGTTTACATATAACATCGGGATGAGCGGCTTCATTTTCTAAAAATCTTTCCAGAAGCGTATTATGTGAGAAGTCCATATTGAACATCCCTTTTTCACCTGTTACATTCAGCTTATAATCATTAACATATGGATTTGTATTTGGCAGAATCCAACTATTTTCCATAGTTGCAACAGTGCCATTTGAATACTCGAGTATTGTCTGATATAGATCGGGGACATCTATTCCTTTGCTTTTCAGTATACCTTCATAGCAAACAGAATACACTCTTTTGACCTTAGCCCCGATAATCCAGTTCAAGACATCCACAGAATGACTGCCAAGAAACCACAAAATTGAAGATTTCTCTGCCCAAGAGAGCATCTCTGTGGGAACATAGATAATGTCATTAAGACGAATGTATGCTGATACTATCTTTCCTATCTTACCTGCATCCACATCGTCTTTTATCTTACAAACAGGTGGATTCCATCTATTGTGGAAATCAACCATCAACTGAATATTTTTACCTCTCAAAGCATTCAATATTAAGTTGAGGTCTTGGTAAGATGTTGCCAAAGGTTTCTCGCACAAAATATGCTTATTCCTTTTCGCAGCGGCAACAACAGGTGCAGCATGGGCAAAATCAGGCGTAACAATAGCCAAAGCATCACACTCCACCTCGTCCAGCATTTTTTCATAATCAGTAAAATATCTTACATTATACTTTTGAGCAAGCGCTTCAGCTCTCTCTTCTGAAATATCACACACTGCAACAAACTCTGAAAGATGGTGACTTGAATATATTTCCGCATGAGCTTCGCCCCATGTTCCTGCACCGACTAATCCTACTTTTACTTTGTCCATTTTCTCCCTCCTCGTATATTCTGTCTTGATATAGTCACAAAGTAGGCCCAAAACAGAGTTGATTCTCCTTATTTGGCTACGAATAGTAGCAAAGTTTATCTTCAAAATACGGATTTGCCGCTCTATTATCAATATCTTTTTTACAAAAAAGGATTTTTTTCTGAATCTTTTTCGGAAAGTTGCAGATGCACACAGGTGCCTTTTTTCTCTTGACTTTTGGATAGGAATGTGCTATTTATTTCCAGCTTGCAGTGTCTGTTATCTTTGAAGAAACTATTTATCCAGATAATGTTAAATCGCTAAGTCACCTGATGATGCGTACGGCAAATAATGACACCATTGTTGCGGTTTCTACTCCCATGGGAGTGGGAGGAATAGGGATAGTTCGCTTGAGCGGCCCTCGATCTGTCGAGATCGTTGACTCCCTGTTCAGGGGCAAAAGGCAAATCAGCCAACTTCCCACCTATCGGCTCACTTACGGAAGGATAGTGGAGGATGGCAACCAGGTGGATGAGGTTTTGGTCTCGGTGATGCGGGCTCCTCACTCTTACACCACCGAGGATGTGGTGGAGATAAACTGCCACGGCGGATTGGTCGCCACCCAGACGGTGTTAGAGGCCGTCCTGAGAAAGGGTGCCAGACTGGCCCAACCGGGAGAGTTCACCCAGAGAGCCTTCCTGGGAGGACGAATCGACCTGACACAAGCCGAAGCGGTCTCGGATCTGGTCAGGGCTAAAACGCAACTCGGTCACACTGTCGCCCTTTCTCAGCTAAAAGGACAGCTCTCACAGACTCTTACCAGCATCAAAAAAAGCCTTACCAAATGTCTCTCTCTGATAGAGGTTAGCTTAGACTTCTCTGAAGAGGATATCGATTTTATAAACGTAGAAGACCTTACAGAGAGACTCTCTCGGGACGTTAGCCGGTTAGAGGCGCTGCTGAGTTCCTTTGAGCAGGGCAGAATAGTGAGGGAGGGAGTCAAGGTAGCCATAGTGGGAAGGCCCAATGTGGGCAAATCCAGCCTGCTTAACCTGTTGTTGGGCGAGGAAAGGGCCATCGTCACCCCAGTGCCCGGCACTACCAGAGACTCGATCGAGGAATGGATCCAAGTGGAAGGCATCCCCTTCAATATAGTGGATACCGCCGGACTGAGAGAAAGCAACGATATTGTCGAGTTAGAAGGCAGAAAACGAACCCAGTTCCATATCGAAGACGCAGACCTGTTGGTGGTGATGCTCGATGCCTCGGAATCCCTGAAGCATGAGGACAAACTGCTGGCCCAGATGCTGAACGGGAAGAAGTTTCTGGTGGTGCTTAACAAATGCGACTTAGAGAAGGTGCTTTCTACAGAACAAGCTGCTGAAATCTACAACTATGCCCCGATCGTGGAGATGTCAGCCTTGAAAGGCTGGGGAGTGGAAGAATTCAACACCGAATTGATCGCCTTGGTAACAAAAGGGGCAGGAACCTTCCGGGAGAGGGCAGTTATAACTAACCAGAGACACAAGGAATGCCTGCAGAAGACAAAGAGGGCACTTAAACAGGCCTGTGAGGCCCTGACCTCGGGACTCTCCTTTGAATGTGCCGCCCTGGACATCCGAGAAGCCTTGGAAGCCTTAAAAGAGCTTGTGGGCGAGATCACCTCTGAGGATGTCCTGAAAGAGATATTCAGCACTTTCTGTATTGGGAAATGAACGATCGCTATGGGATATTTCAGAGATTACGACATAATCGTCATAGGAGCTGGCCATGGCGGCTGCGAGGCCGCGCTGGCCTCGGCCCGGATGGGTTGTGCCACGCTTCTGCTCACAATGAACATCGACACCGTGGCTCAGATGTCGTGTAATCCTGCCATTGGCGGGTTAGCAAAAGGCCACCTGGTGCGTGAGATAGACGCCCTGGGGGGAGAGATGGCCCGGGTAACCGATGCCACCGCACTCCAGTTCAAGATGCTCAACCTCTCCAAAGGCCCGGCAGTCTGGTCCCCCCGTGCTCAGGCAGATAGGATTGCCTATCGGCTCCAGATGCGAAAATGCCTTGAACACCAGGAGAACCTCGACCTGAAACAGGCACAGGTGGTGGCGTTGTTGACTGAGGGGGATAGAATAATCGGGGTGAAGACCCATATTGGTGCCGAGATATCTGCCCGGGCAGTGGTTCTGACCACCGGGACATTCCTCAACGGTTTAATCCACATTGGACTGGACAGTTTTCCCGCCGGACGAGCAGGCGAGTTCCCTTCAGTCGGACTCTCAGAGTCTCTACAGCAGTTGGGCCTTCGCCTGGGCAGGCTCAAAACCGGCACTTCTCCCCGGGTAGACGGCCAGACAGTGGATTTTTCCCAGATGGAAGAACAACCAGGTGATCAGCCACCTCAGCCTCTCTCTTATCGCACAGAACGAGTAGAGCTCGAGCAGCTTCTCTGCTACCTCACCCGCACTAATCCAGAGACCCACCGGATAATTGAAGCAGCCTTAGATAGGTCCCCTCTCTATACAGGCAGGATTATGGGCACAGGACCCAGATACTGCCCATCTATTGAGGTGAAGGTGGTCCAGTTCCCCGACAAGCAAAGCCATCAGATCTTCATCGAACCGGAAGGCAGAACTACCACCGAGCTTTATGTGAACGGGATTGCCACCAGTCTGCCCGAAGATGTTCAACTGAAGGCACTGAGGACCATCCCGGGGATGCAGCAGGCAGAGATCACCAGACCTGGCTATGCAGTTGAATATGACTTCATTCCTCCTACCCAGCTTTGCCCCACATTGGAGACTAAACAGGTTAAAGGTCTGTTCTTAGCCGGACAGATCAACGGGACCTCGGGCTACGAAGAGGCCGCTGCCCAGGGATTGATGGCAGGGATTAATGCGGTGTTGAGGATAAAAGGGGAAGATCCTTTTGTGTTGGACAGATCCGAGGCCTATATCGGGGTGCTGATAGATGACTTAGTCACCAAAGGGGTGGAAGAGCCTTATCGGATGTTCACCTCCCGGGCCGAGTACCGACTTCTGTTGCGCCAGGACAATGCCGACCTGAGGTTGATGGAGTACGGCTACCGGTTAGGGTTAATCCCAGAGGAGACCTACAGAAAAACCCAGCGGAAACGAGAAGCTATCCAATCAGAAGTAGATTTTCTGAGGCAAAAACGGGTGAGACCCTCTGAGGTCAACCCCACATTGGCCCGCTGTGGAACACCAGCCATCTCGGAGCCGGAGATATTGGCTCAGATACTGAAGCGCCCCCAGGTGAGATATGCAGATATTCTGCCCCTGCGAGGCAAACCAGATTGCCCTGAGCAACAGATCCGGCAACAGGTGGAGATGGAGGTCAAATACGAAGGATACATTGAGCGGCAGAGACAGCAGGTAGAACATTTTAAACGCTTGGAGAAGAGGATAATTGCCGAGGGAATAGACTATTCCTCTATTGAAACCCTTTCCACAGAAGCCAGGGAAAAACTGGGGCAGATAAGACCCAGGTCAGTAGGACAGGCATCCAGGATCACCGGGGTCAGGCCCTCCGACCTTTCTGCCCTCATAATCTATTTGGAGAAGAGGAAGAGGCAAGATGTTTCAGGTGAAACAACTGCATCAGGGGGCCCAGCAGCTGGGCATAGTCCTGACAAAAGAGCACCTTGAGACCTTCGCCACCTATCACCAGCTGCTCTTGGACTGGAATCAGAGGATGAACCTGATCTCCAGGGCAGACGAATCCCGTATCGTCACCCATCATTTTCTGGACTCCCTGACCCCTGTTCCTCACTTGGAATGGCCAGAGGGAATTCAGCTTTTGGACTTAGGCTCGGGAGCGGGTTTCCCTGGGGTTCCCATCAAGATCGTCCGTCCTCAGGTATCTCTCACCGTTCTAGATTCTCGGAGAAAGAGGATTCTCTTCCTTAAAAAACTGGTTGCTTTATTAGGTCTTCAGTCGGTTTCCATAATCTGTGAACGGGCCGAAAAACTTCACGGCCACAAACAATATTTGAATCGGTTTAATCTGGTAACCGCCCGCTCCGTCGCCCCCCTCTCTAAGTTAGTCCCCTTAGCCCTGCCCTTTCTTAGAACAGGGGGCAAACTCATCGTCTACAAAGGCCCTGATGAAAGCTCTGACCAGTCAAATCTGAATATACCCGTCACTATCACGGAAATTCCGGTTCAGTTTCCTAAACCCCGGACCGTGGTGATGGTGGAAAAGCTGTAGGATTAGCACCTATTCGTAGGGGGCAGATCTATGTGTCTGCCCCAATTCGGGCGCACACACAGGTGCGCCCCTACCAGAAACCCACATGAACACTGATTTAGCAAGATTGTTGTCCAGCAGCGAATAACACCATTGGCTAGCGAAGCTTGATCTCCTTACCAGCAGAGAGTGACTGTCCAACTGCCTCCAGAATACGCACCGGTGCAATCAACTCGTTTCCGGAAAGAGGCGGCTTGCCCGTCTGGATCATCTTCAGAAAAACCTTCAGCCCATCGGCATAACAGGTGGAAGCATCTACCACATTCTCTAAATGGCCTTCTTTGCCGTAGGCGACTAAATGAAATACATAGGAGGCATTTCCCAAGAAGTACAAGGCTACCAGAGCCCCGTCTCGGTATTTAACAGAGACAAGGATATTCTTCTGCCGTTCGGCAGCCAACAAGCTTTCTACCTCGTATCCGAATGTGGCCAGCATCAGTTCTACTGCGTGGATGCCATAAAAGGGCAACCCACCGTACTGTCGGTGTTCCTCCGCATCTGCTGGTCCAGCGCTCACTCCGGCAGTGAGGGGCGCGATCTCTTTGGTTTTCTTAATAAACTCCACAGTATTCTGGGCATAGCGAAGAGTGGAAAAAGAGGTAAGTGGCGTGTTTCTCTTTTCGGCAAGCTCAACCAGCTTCTCTGCCTCTTCGGCCTTTAGTGTCAAAGGCTTATCGATGAAGGTGGGAATACCCGCCTCGATGAAGGGAGAGGCGTAAGGGTAATGCTTATCCCCATGCCTGAA
>JAUWEO010000264.1 GCA_030608245.1 Candidatus Latescibacterota bacterium | reverse complement strand
GTGTAAGTGGCGAGAAGTTCATTCTTGCGGAGGGTTAAGTCAACAAGTTGCCGGTTGAGGCTGGCAAAACCAGAGGTGGAACTCTCTAAGAAAATACGCTCGGTTGTCTTTTCTGGAAGGGCCTGGTCTCGCTTCAATTGGGTCAGCATCCGAGTAATAGATCCCAATTGAGCTTTAACCCGGTTGTAGTTATTTTCGGTTGCACTCAATCGGCTCAAGACTGTAGAAGTTTTGGTGCTGAGGGAGACGAACTTATTATCCTCCCGGAAGGACCGAACCGCCTCCTCAGCATTTCGGAGTTTTCCTCCCACCACCTTCGATTGTCCCTCGATGAAATCCCGGGCATTAATAATCCGCCGGTTTTTCTCCAGCATATTCTCTTCTTTGTAGATCTCGGCCACGCTATTGGCCAATTGCTGAGCTTCTTTGGGATTCGTGGAGGTGACTGTAATGTTAATGATGTTGGTGTCTCCCTCTTGTTCGGCCTCAACTCGCCCTTTGAGTCTCAACACAACGGCTAAATACTCATTGCTGTTCCGTACCTGCTTTGAGGTAAGTCCTTCCGGCAGGTAACCCAGTCTCCTGGCCACTTTTTCCATTATCGGAAAGCTTTTGATGATCACCACCTGGGTAGACATATTGTTCCACGGGTTCCAGGTGACAGTCTGCAGGTACAAACCCGACGCACTGCTGGACTGCTCTATCTTCACCCTGGCGGTGGCCTGATAGATGGGTGTAGGTTTCTGAAAGCTGGCGAAGAAGAAGCTGAAGAGACCCAATATAAGGGTAGTGAAGATAACAATAGCCTTCTTCTTTCTCATAATCCGCCAGTAGTCCCGCAAGTTTAATTCATACTGAGCCATTTGAAATCACCTCCCAAAAATTGCCAGGTACACAGATAAAGACAGCAAGATGCCGGTGGCAACACTCTGCCAATTCATGAAATAACGCCAGGCCCATGGAGTCTCTTTGATTGGAATAAACATCTGGTCGCCGCCCCTGAGCAGGATGTTCTGGCTTAGGTCCCCATTCTCGTAGTATCCTTTCAGGTTAATCACAACTACACTATTGTCCTCTCTGGTAACTTTTATCTTAGTCTGGTCAGCCCTGTTGCCCACCCCCCCGATGGAGGCGATGAATTCCGATATATAGGTAGGGTGATCGAGGGTATAGATGCCGTTTTTTGCCTGCCCGAAGACCGTGACTTTCTGGCTGTGATATTCTTTTATTTCCACTACGACCACCGGGTTTCGGATGTATTCTCTCAGTCTCTCTTCTATCCGATTCGTTAACTGACCAGAGGTTAAGCCAGCAGCCTTGATATCCCCTAACAGACGAAGGAATACCATTCCATCCTGGCGAACGGTAGCGGCCTCGGTCTGCTTCACAGAAGGCATATACCCCTTTGCCTCATAGAAAGTCACCTGAATAACATCGCCAGGTCCTAAGAGATACTCCGGGGCAATCTCCTCCGGACGAGCGCTTCTTTTTGAAGGCCCTGCTGCGGATAGAAGTCCCTCCCCGCTCTGAACCCTTCCTGAAGCACAAGCAACTGACAAAGCAATGACAAGAAATAGAGTTCCATAGATCACATTTTTCATAGCACATTCCTTCAATTTAGGGTGTTTTCCGTAACTATTTATCGACTATTTCCTCCGGCTGTGTTGTCCCTTTGTTTCTCTCCGGGGGCAACAGGACCTTTACCACGGAATTCCACAGAGCAGCCGCAACCCAAGAAAGTAACCGCGGATTACGCGGATTTCACGGATTCTAAAACAAAAACCTTATTAGAAAAACAACGTTTCGCGGGTTTCTAGTTCAGGATTCCCCAGAGTACAGGTATTTCATCTCTTCTTCAGCGTATTTCAGTGTGAATCCGTGGCAAAAACAGGGTAGTTTCAGAATCTGGTTATTTCTACGGCCGACAATATCCTTTCCACCTGTTCAAACTCAAAGGGCTTTCGAATGTAGTCGAAAGCTCCCCACTGGAGCGTGTCCTTGGCTACCTCCTCGGTAGCGTAACCAGACATCATGATAACGGTGATTTCCGCATCAAGCTGTCTGATCCTCTTGAGCAATTCAAACCCGTTGATATCAGGTAATCGGATGTCCAAAAACACAATGTCCGGCGGCTCCTTATCCAGCTGAACGACCATCTCCCTGGCGTCTGCCGCAGAACTCGCCTGATAGCCCTTTCCGTTGAGAAAATCGCATAGCAAGTCTCTGATCCC
>JAUWEO010000029.1 GCA_030608245.1 Candidatus Latescibacterota bacterium | reverse complement strand
GATTGGTGACTGGTGATTGGTGACTGGTGATTGGTGACTGGTGTCCGATCTTCGATGCCTAAACCTATTTCCTCGCACTGATGAATGGTGAGTTATCCGGTTCAATTCTAACCTCCTGTAGTTAAGGAATCTTCAAGGTACTATTTCATCTTGACTTTGTTAGATCTCAATCATTATCGTGATTGCTGGTAACCCCAATGTCAAGCGCCAAAGTTCGATCCGCCAGATTCGGAATTTCATCCTCTAGCAGCCCACGAATTTATTCGTGGGCCTAAAAAGTGCGTTAATACAACGGTTAACCGTTTTAACGGTTTTAATGAGAAAAGATTTTTGATGTCTTAGGCTTCGACTATGGGTTTCTTGGATTAGTCAGACGCCTGACCAAAAACCGATGAATCGGTTGTATGTATTCTTTTGCTTTTGGAACCCACGATTAAAATCGTGGGTTTCTTTTCTTCACCGCGAGAAGTATATCTGCTTATAGGCTTCGATACGTTTGTACCAACGTCCTGAATGTTTTTTTCTCCCACTCTCCTTCTCCGGTTGTGGTTATCGTCTGCTGAGTCTCACGCTGAATACGGCTATGCCCACAATTGCCGTCACCAACACAACTATGAGCAGGGTAGTGCCCAGGATGTTGGCCTTGCTCTCTACCTTAATAGTGACGCTCTTCTCCTGGGCTTCGATCAGCCGGCCTCCCAGCTCGCAGGAGGCGCCCACTTTCATCTCATACTTGCCCACATCTATGCCCTCGGGCGGCACCACCTCGATCTTCACCGGCACCTCCTCCTGGGGCTGAATGGAGGCCACCTTCTCCGGCCCGATCACAGATTCCCATTGGTAGGGCATATCTGTCTCAATCCTCACATCCTGCAACCTTATGGTACCGGTGTTCTTGAGGGTGAACCGCATATCCACCGTCTGGTCGGGCTTGATCTCGTGGTAGAGGTTAGGAGAGGCCAGTTCCATTTCTCCCACCCCTCGGGGAGTGAGCTCTAAGGTTTCGTAGCCGAGTTTGAGGACCCTCAGTTCCTTCTCGCTGATGGGCGTATCGCCGCGTTTTCTCTTAAGGCTGAGCAACCGCTCGGTCCCGTATCGGTCGGCGACAACAGCGAAGAAGCCCACTGGCTGGTCTATCTCTACCTCAGGCACTTCCCGGGGCACGTAGACCCGCAGATTGAGGTTAATCTTGGCCATGCCCTGAGAGAATTTCACCTGAGAGACCTGTTTGCCCCGATCCTCGAATTGGTACTTGTATTTCTGCGGCAGGTTTACTACATCTAAGACAAAGGTCTTCTCCGTCTCTGCCATCCTTTCCAGCTCTAAGTCAAAGAGCACCGAGCTTCCCAACTCGCCCTGCTGGGCGAATTGAAGCGACATAGGCGAGACGACATCCTCGACGGCGCTTTTCTGAAGGTAGATCATCCGGTCGTCGGCCTTGTTCAGATATTTCATCCTCACCATAACATCTTCGGCGTCTCTCTGGAGCCCGAACTCCACGGTGGCCTCCTGGCCGTATCTGAGAGTGGGGATCCTGGTCTCATAGGGGTCTCCGACCAGCACACCGTCTTTGAGGATGGAGACAAAGATGTTCTCGATTCCGACCAGCGACCTCACCTGCTGGGGGGATAGCACATCTTTGTAGGCGGCAGAGGCAGCTTTGACATTGGAAGTGTTCTTCAAGGCCAGCCGCACCCGGCGGGAGCCGTCCCTGGCCCGGTATTTCTGTGCCCGGACAATGGAGATGTGGGTGGCCTCCTCTACAAAACCCAGCACTGTCTGGTCCAAGCTTATCTGGGCGTTCTTTAAGGCTACCTTGGCGTTCTCGTAGGTCTCCCGGGCGGAGTTAAGCTCATCGCCGGTGATGATGCCCTGCTCCTTGAGCTTCTTCATCTCCTGGTAGCGCTGTTTCTGTTTCTCGAAGTTCGACCTTGCCTGCTCTAAGGCCAGCTCTGCCTTCTCCAGTTGAAGCTGCATCGCCCGCTCCTCTTTGGTTATCTGGGTCTCCTGTTGCGATAAGGCAGCGGAAGGGATTAAAACTGCAACCAGGGAAACGAGCAAGAGTTGTCGCAGCAGGGCTTTGGTAAAATGTGTTACTTTCATTTCTACCTCCCTGTGGTTTGGTTAGAACCGTGAAATAAAGAAGGAGATAATCTCACGTTTTTCATTTCACTCTGTTGGTGTTGAGTGTTACAGGTCTCTTGTTTATCAATAACTAATGCCCGATGACTAATGACCAATCGGCCAATTCACCTTACATCATACCTCAAAAAGGCCAGATGTGCCCCCATCATAGCTAACACAGCCATCAAAAAGAGGATGGTAAGGTCAACAAATGCCGCCTTGAGCGACTCTGAGAGCGTAGGGTCGGTCTCCTCAAAAATCGGGATTTCATCAGGGTCTACCGGTTTTTCCGACAGGCCGGCCCACTGGAAGTAGAGATGAAGACTTTCGGAGTCGAGTTTATCCTTAGCGATGATGAAATCGCCGAACTGGTTCGCATATCTCCGGCCGTTTTCATCGAATCTGAGTTGCCCTCCCAGACCGGTGCCAGCGAGACCCTCTGCCACAAAGGAAAACAGGCCCCGGGGCGAGATCCGCGTCAGATTCCTCCCCAGGCGGGTTTGAGTAAACTGCTGCGTCCGGTTGGCCGCAAAGATCTTCGAGTCAGAGGCCCGGATGGCCCTCCATAGATCAGCATGCCACCTCCTCCAGTCCTCTTCGGTGGTGACCTCCCCGGCCATTCTCTTCTTCTCGAATTCAGCATGAATTGCCTCCTGTCCCTTTCTCAACTTGCCCTCAACCTCCGACTGGCTCTGGGTACGATATAGACCCCTGGCCACTATGTCGCCGGTCCCGGGGATCACCACCACAAGGATAACCCACAGCAAAAGAAGAAATACCAAAGAGACATTCGCCGAGTGGGTAACGGAAGAGACCAGAAGGGCCAGAGCAAGGAAAACTGCGGCATAAAGCAGCGAGCCAGCAAAGAAGATAAAGATCCTCAGGAAATCCCCTCCCTCCAGGGCGATATGTCCCAATATCACCGCAGCGGTGACCGCCAGCAGGAATCCCACTACGAGAATAGTACCCAGAACCGCAGCCAAACCAAGGAATTTGCCCCAGAGGACCTGAGCGCGAGGTACTGGATTGGCCGAGATAAGCCTGAGCGTGCCGGCTTCCTTCTCGCCGGATATGGCATCATAGCCAAAGATTATGGCGGCCAGACTCACAATCAAGCCCACAATGAATGTCCAATGAAATTGGGTGGTTGTGCGGAACAGGAAGTTATCCCGCCCCACACGGTATTGGGAACCGTGGTCTGCTGATTTCCATTCAGCGGTGTTGGGCACATAGTCCTCTCCCGAGGCGGAGAGCATAGCCAGCTTAGGTGGTTTGCGGTGCAGTTTATGCCAGTTTGCACCAAGTTGCACTAAGCTTTTCGCCTGGCGGGAAAATTCATCTCGCATCTCGGCCACCTTCACATTGTAGTCCTCAAGGGATTGCAAATAGTGGAACTGAAAAAGCACCGTGCTGAGAAGCATCGAGACCGAAAAAAGTATCAGGAACAGAGGGAACTTCAGACTGGTCACGGTGTCGTGAATCTGCCGTTTTGCAATCATCCATACCATTTTAAACCTCCGTATTTGAAAGGTAAACAACTGTTGGGTGACTGGAATCTTTACCACGGAAGTACACGGAAGTTCTCTGTGGTTTTCCGTGTTTGTCCGTGGTGAGCTGTTTTAATCTGGAAGGTAGAATATGACTCAGATTAGTTTCGTCTATCTCGGATCGTATCTCAGAAAGAGCGAGAAAGCCAAAAGAAACAACCCCACATTAGAGAGCAACAGGATAGTGAGATCCCTCCATCTTCGAGAGAGCCTTTCTAACACCCCCTCTTTGGGCGGAGAGAAGCGGGGCATACTGGTCAAGTCCAGCAACCTGCGTGGGTCGCCGTCGGCAGTTTTCATCTTCTCTCCTAGCTCGGCTCGGGAAATCCTCTCCTCTCTTAGGGCCCGGGGCCAGTCCTTCTGTATCTCCTCCACAGGGTCGTCGGTGAAGAACCGGTAGGGATTCGATGTCACTTGAGCCTCCACGAAGGCCAGGACCTCCAGCCTATACTGGCGGGCCTTCTCCACAAAGGACTTGAAGGCCTCCACATCAGTGCCGGCCAGAGCGCGTACGGTCGATGAAAATGGACGGGCAAGCGAGGGAGCAGACAGAATGTCCGCCAGCCACCACTGCCGCTCCAGTTGCCTGACATAGGACTGATCCTGCCAAGCCATCTTATCGGCGTACTTGACCTCTATTGTCTCAAACTCTCCGAAGGCATCCTTTAAGAACTCCGCTGTCTCAGGTGATATGAACCGAAACAGTTGCCCTTTTTCATTATTATCTCTTTTGTTCAACAGAATGTGAAGTTCGCCTCTCTGTGCCCGTTGCTGGGCCGTCTCCCATATCTTGCTAATTTCTTTATTCTTCTGCTCTTCAACTGCCCTCTTCTCGGTTCTGGTCTTCTCCATTGAGGCCACAGGCATTATATTCTTGGCCACAAAGAATGAGGCGTTGGGCAGAAGTTCGGTAAGGGCCACCCAGACGGCAAGAAGGATTATCAACGAGGTGGCAGACCTTCTGGTCAGGGAAGAGACGGTCATCCCCAGGAGGAAAAAGGCAGAGAGGTAGATTAACGAGAGGAGAAATATGATCAGGATCGCCAGCCAGTCTGAGGCAGAAAGGGAGACGGCAGCCGAGAGGTTCATCACCACTAAGACGGCAAGAAACCCGGCCAGAAGCGGGACAAAGAGGCTGCCGATACCTCCCAGGTATTTGCCCAATAGCACCTGGTGACGGGGGACAGGGTTGGAGAGGGTAAGGCTCAATGTCCCCAGCTCTCTGTCTCCCGTCACTGTGTCGTGGGCGAAGAGCACGGCGACAAGGCTGAGGATGATGGCCAGCAGCCACACTATCTCAAGGCTGGGAAAGGCTTGCGCATACCGATTTCTGCTTAGAGCCATTCTCCCACCCTTACCTTCCAGGCAGGGAACTCGGTGTCGATCTGCCCTAACGGTGCTTTTCAGTCTTTCCTCTAAGCCTTCGGCAATTATGCTCAACACCGGGGGTCTTTTATCCACCTGGGGATGAAGTGCTGAGTAGACATGGAGTTTGGTCAACTCTCTTTGATGGGCATCACGGTCTAACTCGTATCTCTCCAGTCTCCGGTGGTAATTTCTGGTGGAGACATAGGTGCCCAGAGGCAACAGGATCAGGCATAAGGCCATTCCTACCGCGAATTTGTAGCTCATCAAATTGGAGAGAAACTCTCTTTTTGCAATGGTTCGAATCATAGCAACCTCCTCATCATGTTAAAATTACAGCTTACTGTAGTCGAGAAAGAGGAAGGCGTCGACTCTTGAACCCTGAAAGGAGTGTGCCTGCCCGATGATCGACAGTCAGGCAAGATGCTGTCCTCTCCCCCAACATTTTGAACGCTGAAGCATAGAAATACCACAGGGTCGCTGAATCTCGACACCCACCCCTCTCAGTGTATCAGCGCTCTTGTTCTGCCTGTAGCGGAGGTCTTTAGACCTCCATTTATGGAAACCTGAAGGTTTCCGCTACGGCAACTGCGGCCTTTAGTCCACTCCCCAACCCCTCATATACTCCAGATAGACCTTCTCTAAGTCTTCCTCTTCCAGGTCTTCTTTGTCCAGCACCATGGCCAGCACGCCCTGCTTCATTATCCCTACCCGGTCGCCGATGTCCTTGGCCCGGAAGATGTCGTGAGTGGACATAAATACGGCCTTGCCCTGGTCGCGCAACACACGGAGCATATCCAGAAAATCCTGGGCTCCCCGAGGGTCAAGCCCTGCGGTGGGCTCATCTAACAGAATTGCCGGGGTGTCCTTCATCATCACTATGGCCAGACCCACCCGCTGGCGCATCCCCTTGGAGAATTTTTTCAGCTTGGTGTCAAAGAAACGCTCGGGCAGACCCACCTTTCGCAGGCAGTCCCGATACTCTTTCTTGGACACATCTTTCTTACCACCCAGCTTGGTGAAGAAGTCTAAGTTCTGCATAGCGGTGAAGTTGCCGTAAAGCTGCACCACCTCCCCCAGGTAAGCCACGTACTTCTTGGCCTCCAAGGGGTCTTTAACCGCATCGATGCCGTTTATGAAGGCCGTGCCCGAGATGGGCTCGATAAAGTTTAAGAACAGATTTATGGTGGTGGTCTTTCCCGCACCGTTGGCGCCCAGCATACAGAATATCTCGCCGGGCTTTACCTCTAAGGTAAGATGGTCTAAACCCATAACATCATCCTCATAGACTTTGGTGAGTTGATCTGCAGAGATCATCGGCAGTACCTCCCTTTTTAAATTGATAAATGTTCCCCCGCTTCATCTCTTTTTACTTTGAGTTACTATCGCAATATCTGTGCCACCTCTCCTACCCAAATAAAAAAGGCCACTCGTAAGGTCTCTGAGTGGCTGATTCTACTAATCTTAGACAACACTCTCAAATCCTCTCCACACCTAAAGACGGTTTAGAAGGTATTAGATCATTAGACATACCCCCCCGCTTCCTGATAACCTAATCGACTTATTGCAATGCATATCAAATACTTATTTAACTGTCGAATCTTTTGACAGTTGGATGTCAAACGGTTAGACAGCAGATTATCTCTCCTACTTAATCCCGTAGACCTGGATCTTAGTGATGAGCGTCTGGCGGCTTATCCCCAGCCTTCGGGCCGCCCTGGTTCGGTTACCTCCCTCCTCCCCAAGTACCCTGAAGATAGTCCGCCTCTCCACATCGCCCAGCAGCCCAGCTAAGGTTATCTGCTCCCTCTTGGGCTCAGTTTCGGGGACACCCTGAATCTTAAGGGGCAGATGCGTTGGCTCTATTACCGCCTCCTCGGCCATAAGCATGCTCTGCTGCACCGCGTTCTCCAGCTCTCTCACATTTCCCGGCCAACTGTAACCCTCCAGCAGCTCCATTGCTTCCTCGGCAATGCCGATCACCAATGTGCCTAGCGCCCGCTTAAACTGGGGAATGAAATAGTCAACCAGCGCCGGGATGTCCTCCTTTCGCTCCCGCAGAGGGGGCAGGCGGATAGGGAAGACATTCAGCCGGTAGTAAAGTTCTTCCATAAACTTGCCGGCTTTCACCCGCTCTAAAAGGTCCCGACTGGTGGCACAAATTATCCTCACATCCACTGAGATGGTGCCACTTCCGCCTATGCGGGTGATCTCCCTCTCCTGCAGCACCCGCAGCAGTTTGGGCTGAGCTTGGAAAGAAAGCTCACAGACTTCATCTAAGAAGAGGGTGCCGCCGTCTGTCTCTTCGAATCTCCCCATTCTTTTGGAGCTGGCACCGGTGTAGGCCCCTTTTTCATGCCCGAATAGCTCGTCCTCCACTAAGGTCTCAGGGATGGCAGCGCAATTGAGGGCCACAAATCTCCCACCCCTTCTGGGGCTGTGATGATGGATGGTGCGGGCAATAAGCTCCTTGCCCGTGCCGGTCTCCCCGAGAATAAACACCGTGGTATCCTTTCCCATCACCTTTCTGACCAGCTCCAGCACCTGCTTCATCGGGGCACTGTCACCGATGATGTTGCTGAAGCTATAGCGGTCCGCAAGTTGGTCCTCCAGCCTTTCTACCCGCTCCTCTAACTCGGCAACCTTGAACGCCTTTTGGATGCGGAGCAGCAGGTCGTCATTCCGGAAGGGCTTGGTGATGGAGTCGAAGGCCCCTTTCCCCATCGCCGCCACTGCCGACTCTATGCTTCCATAAGCAGTTATGAAAATGACCTTGCAGCCGGGTAAAAACTGAAGGATCTGGTTCATCGTCTCGATGCCATTTATGTCGGGCATAGACAGGTCCATCAATATAACTTGGGGCTGGAAATCCCCTGCCTCTCGGACGGCGGTGCGGCCGCAGTCGGCCTCTTTTACATCATAACCCCGGTCCTGCAGAAAGGCCCCCACTACCCTCCGGATCTTCTCCTCGTCGTCGGCGATCAGTACTCTGCTCATGAGTTCTCCCTAATATCCAGACAGAGAAACTGAGAATAAATATTGTGCTTTGGGTTCTTGGTTCTTTTGGCTTTTGGGTTTTTTTGTTCTTCAGTTAGCTGAGATGGTTCCCGTGGTCGTTAAATCTCTATCCTCACGGTGGTGCCTTTGCCAAATTGGCTTTCCATATCTATCTCTCCTCCGTGGCTGCGGATTATCGAGTAGGATATAGGCAGGCCCAGTCCGGTGCCGTCAGGTTTGGTGGTATAGAAGGGGTCGAAGGCCCTTTCCAATTGCTCAGGGGACATACCGACGCCGGTGTCGGTGAACTCTATTCGGAACCTGTGGCCGCCTGGGGTGGAGAAAAGCCTCTGCTCTAAGCAAGAGAATTTGGTTCTCAACTGGCCTCCCCGGGGCATTGCCTGGACGCTGTTCATCATTATATTGAGGAAGACCTGTCTCAACTGGGCCGGGTCGGCCTCTATTCGATCATCTCCAGAAGAGAAAGCAGATTCTACCTCTACCCCGCTCTTTTGGGCGGTGCTGCGGATAAGCAGAACGGTCTGCTCTAAAAGTCCTTTCAAGCTGATGCGCTCTTTCTCTGGCTCAGCCGGCCGGGCAAAGGACAACAACCCCTCGATAATCCGGTTGATCCTGTCTACCTCTTCTAACAGCCCATCGACGATTTTTCTCTTCCGGTGGGCAGCAGGGAACTCTTCGCTCAAGTACTGAATAGAGCTGGAGATGGCCGCTAAGGGGTTGCGGATCTCATGGGCGGCGCCGGCGGCAAGCTGTCCGGTGGTGGCCAGTCTTTCCGCCCGGTAAAGCCTCCGCAGACGAAACCGCTGCTGGTCATAAAGCAGCGCATTCTGCAGTGCCAGACCGATTTGAAAACAGAAGCGCCTCAAAAGCTCCTCTCTCACCGTAAGGGATGCCTCTGATCGGGTCTGAATAAAGGCAAATCCTACCAATCTGTTCATCGCACTAAAGGGCAGACAGAGATCGACGCCGAGCTTCTCCAAGATCTGTCTCTCATAGTCCTCGAGATACTCCACCACCTCCCGATCCCCGTGCACCCAGAGCGCTGTCTGGTTGGTCTTCAGCCACCCGACCAGCCGTCCCCGACGCTCAAAGACAAGCTGGTCTATTTCCACGTTCTGGTAACCTATCTGTTTGCCCAGCGTAAATCTCTCCTCATCGGGGTCTCGCAAGAAAAGCGCTGCTGCCGGGGCGTCGAGCATCTCGCATATCTGCGCTGCTATGGCGTTCTGCAGTTGAACCGGGTCGGCAATCAGCTCCAGAGAACGCATCACTCCGACTATGTATTCTGTCGGATCCAGAAAGGTCTTTTGCCGTGCCCCGGAGGGAAACAGTGAACCTGTTTCCAAGTAGAGTATCAGAGCGGCTGAGCCGATCCCGGCCACTAGGGCAATGGCCCAGCCAAACAGAGAATCTGAACCTATCCAGAGTTTGGTCAGCTCTCTTGACAGAGCAAACACTACTATGGCTGCTATGGGAGCTATTAATAAATTCCTGCTGTAACTGCTGGCTCCGTGTCTGGGCATATCGGACTCCTTAGAAGTCATTGGTCATTGGTCACCAGTCAACTAATCACCAATTCCCCCTCATCCCGGTTCCAGCTCAGCATACCGAACCAGGAGTCTCTTCTCACCCACAGTGTCAAAATAGACCACCAGTTTGGTATTCTCCCCGAAACCGGTTTTGTTGGTAATCTTACCCCTTCCCCATTTGGGATGTATTACCCAACTGCCGACCTCAAAGCCAGGAAGCTCTCCGGTCATCAGAGTCTCCCACTGCTGCTTAATCCCCACCCGCTGGAGCAGGGACGAAGGTATCTCTTCTATGAACCTGGACTCTACCCCGTACATCGTAGAGTTGTAACGGTGGCGGTTGTAGGCGAAGGAAAGGAGAACCTTCTCCTTCGCTCTGGTTACGCCCACATAGAACAGCCGCCGCTCCTCTTCCAGCTCATCAAGACTCTCAATAGAACGAGAGAGCGGAAAAAGTCCCTCTTCTAAGCCGGCGATAAAGACCACCGGGAACTCCAACCCCTTGGCACAATGCAGGGTCATCAGGGTAACCGCATCCCGGCTCTGGTCCCAGCGGTCTATGTCAGTTAGAAGCGAGACCTCCGCCAGAAAAGCATCAAGAGAGTTGTCTGGGGAGCGCTCCACGAATTCCGTGATTCCGGAGAGAAGTTCCCGGACATTATCCTCCCTGATCTGAGCCTCCAGAGTCCCTTCCTGTCTCAGCTCCTGTATATAGCTGATTTTCTCCACTAACTCTGTTGCCAGCCGGTCTGCCGGGGTAGTCCCCTTTGCCTTGGTAAAAGAGGCGATCAGTTCGGCGAAATCCTTCAAGCGCTTTCTCATTGCTGCCGATAGTCCCTCTATCTCTTCAACTTGCATCAATGTATGCAGGGGGGAGATGCCTGCCTCAGTGGCGAACTCTTCCACTTTGCCCAGGGTGACCCCACCGATACCCCGGCGAGGAATGTTAATGATGCGACTTAAGTTTACCGAATCCACAGGATTACAGATTAACTTTAGATAGGCCAAGATATCCTTAACCTCTTTGCGTTCGTAAAACCGCAGGCCGCCAACTATGATGTAGGGGATGCCCCTTCGTCTCAGTCCATCTTCTAACGCCCGCGACTGGGCGTTGGTGCGGTACAAGATGACAAAGTCATTCAATGAGCGGCCGTTGCGGCCCTTCTCTTCCAGGATGGTCTCGACGATTCGCGCTGCTTCATTTCTTTCGTCTGCACATTCAAAAAGGGTGAGTTTCTCTCCCTTTGCTTTCTCGGTCCAGAGGGTTTTCCCTTTTCGTCCCAGGTTTTTTTCCACCACTGCGCTGGCTGCCGCTAAGATCCTTTTAGTGGAACGGTAGTTCTGCTCCAGCCGGATCACCTTTGCCTCGGGGTAGTCCCGTTCAAAGTCAAGGATATTACGAATATCTGCCCCTCTCCACCCGTAGATACTCTGATCGTCATCGCCCACTACACAGAGATTTCTGTGCTGGGAGGCCAATTGTTTCACCAGCACATATTGAGCATGGTTGGTGTCCTGGTACTCATCCACCAGAATGAACTCAAAGCGGTTCTGGTATTTCTCCAGCACCGAGGGATTTGAGTCAGATAGGGTCGCTGTTTTCATCAATAGATCATCGAAATCTAAGGCATTGCTTTCCCTCAGCCCCTTTTGATACTCCCCGTAGATTCGGGCGATGTTCTGTTCAAAGAAGTTGCCGCTCTGCCGGGCAAGCGCCTGGTGGGTGATCAGGGAGTTTTTGGCCCAGCTTATCTTAGCCAGCACCATCTTGGGAGAGAACTGTTCTTTGGAGATCTCAAGCTTCTCCAGCGCCTTCTTGACCACTGTCAACTGGTCAGCGGTGTCATAGATAACGAAATGGGGGTCAACTCCAGCGCTGCCCGCTTCTCTTCTGAGGATCCGGGCACAGATGGAGTGGAAGGTGCCGAGCCACATATTCAGGCTTACCTTGCCCACTAATCGCTCTATCCGCTGTTTCATCTCCTGGGCGGCTTTGTTGGTGAAGGTAACTGCCAGAATCTTCCAAGGACTGATCCCAAGCTCTCTGACCAGATAGGCGACTTTGTAGGTGAGCACTCTGGTTTTGCCACTGCCGGCGCCAGCTAAGATCAAAAGAGGTCCGTAGGCCTGCTCAACCGCCTCCCTTTGGACTGGGTTTAAATCGGCCAAGATCGAGGCAGCCCTTTGGCGCCGTCTGGAAGTTGAACCCTGATGTTTGCTCTTTTCTATCATCTGTTTTGCCACATATCCTTTCTCTGCCAAAATTTAACGAGGGAATCAATTGCCCTCGCTACGGATGAAAAACCAATAGAAGACAGGAGGACAACCAGCATCGGATGTAGGGACAGAACAATGTTCTGTCCC
>JAUWEO010000248.1 GCA_030608245.1 Candidatus Latescibacterota bacterium | reverse complement strand
TCTTCGGTAGCAAGCTGAGGAATCAAGACAGATAAAGTTTGCGTCGAGGCCTAAAGGGACCTCGACGCAACGGAGGAGTTGCTCACCAGGGTGGAATGTACACGCTCAAACAACTGGGAGGTATAAATGGCCCGCCAATGTGCTTTGTGTGGCAAAAAACCAACGGTCGGATGTCGAGTGAGTCACGCTCACAATGTGACTAAACGGGTATTCCAACCCAACCTGCAGAGAGTCAGAGTGACTGTTAACGGAACTCCGAAGAGGTTGATGGTTTGTACCCGTTGCATCAAGTCGGGTAAACTAAAAAAACCGACTCTATAGGCGATTGCTTATCTGTTGACCCTTTTCTTCCTCCTTAATAAGATCAGGATGGCTCAAGAGCCTGTCTATGGGTTCTGCCAGTATATCCTCTACTAGAGCAGATTTTTTTCCAGTCCGCCTTTGGTTTCTTATGAAAGTCGGCACCTCGATAGACCAGGTCTTTCCTGGTGAAGACATCTTGAAACTCGCCTCATTCTGGACACTGGCAACCGATCCATTCAGGCCGGTGGCGATGACAGTTACCCTTATCTCTTCGCTCAGGCTCTCATCGATAACCGCCCCCAATATTATGTTGGCATCCTTTCCTGCCTCCTCGTAAATGATAGTGGCAGCAACATCCACTTCATGAAGTGCCATGTCAGTCCCGCCGGTTACATTCACCAGGACACCTTTGGCCCCAGTGATAGAGATATCCTCCAGCAGGGGGCAACGTATGGCCTGTTGAGCAGCCTCAACGGCACGATTCTCACCCTTAGCAGTCCCTGTGCCCATCAAGGCATCCCCCATTTCCAGCATTACTGTCTTCACATCGTTGAAGTCCAGATTGATCAGTCCGGGAATGGTAATCAGGTCTGATATACCTCGGGTGGCCTGATAAAGCACAGAATCAGCCATTTGGAAGGCCTCCAGCAGAGTTTGTTTCTCATCCGCTATGGAAAGCAACCTCTGATTGGGAATAACAATCAAGGTATCTACTCGCTCTCTGAGTTGGTAAATGCCCTCATCGGCGCAAGTCATCCTTTTGTTTCCCTCGAAGAGGAAGGGTTTGGTCACCACTCCTACGGTCAGGGCACCAGCGTCCTTGGCCAGCTCAGCGATGAATGGTGAGGCACCAGTGCCAGTCCCACCTCCCATCCCAGCAGTGAGGAAGACCATATTTGTCTCTCGAAGCGTTTCTGCGACCTGATCCTTATCCTCCTCAATTGCTTTCCTGCCGAGCTCCGCGTCACCCCCGGTGCCCAACCCTTTGGTTATGTTATTCCCGATCTGAATCTTATGGGGAGCCTGAGACAGACTTAACGCTTGAGCGTCTGTGTTAACTGCCACCATTTCAATACCTTCCATCTGGGAGGAGACCATTCTATTTAGCGCATTTCCGCCAGCTCCTCCTACTCCGATCACTTTCATCTTGACATACTTCTTTTCTGCCAGATCAAGCGACAAATTCATCCTCCACCTCCTATGGTTAGAGAAAGTTATTAAGCCATTGTTTTACCTTACTAAATGTTCCAGATGGCCCCAACTGATATCTGTCCCGTTGTATCTTGTCGTCTGTTCTGCTAACCGAATAGTGAAGCAACCCTACAGCGGTAGAATAGATGGGGCTTTGGATGGCATCGGCCAAACCCGTCACCCCTTGCGGTATTCCTATTTTTGCTGGCATTCCGAACACCTGCTCCACCTGCCGGGTACTTCCCTCCAGCATGGCACCTCCCCCGGTGAGGATTATTCCGGCGGGCAGCAGTTCGGCGTAGTCGCTACGTCTTATTTCTCGGAGCGCGAAATTGAATATCTCCTCCATCCTGGGCTGAATGATGGAGGATAGAAGACCTTTGGGTATTTCTCTGGGAGGACGTCCCCCTATCATCGGCACCTGGATCTTTTCTCTGTCGTCGACCATCGAGAGAAAGCTACAACCGTGCTCCTTTTTGATCTGCTCGGCCTGATCCAGGGGGGTGGACAAACCGATGGCAACGTCATTGGTGACATTTCTCCCTCCCAAGCCGACGACAGCAATATGTCGGAGAGCTCCTTCGAAAAACAGCGCTATATCAGTCGTCCCCCCCCCAATATCCACAACTGCCACCCCCAACTCCGTCTCATCTGGAGAGCAGACAGCATAGCTGGAGGCCAGAGGCTGAAGAACCAGTTCCTTTATTCTCCTGCCAGCTTGATTTACGCTCTTATAGACATTCTGGGTAGCAGTAACCGCTCCAGTGACGATATACACTTCGGCCTCCAAGCGAACTCCTGATATCCCAATGGGCTCCTTGATTCCCGGCTGGTCATCGACGATAAACCCCTGGGGCAGTAAGTGAATAAGTTCCGTGTCCTTAGGCATAGTTACTGCCTTGGCGGCATCGAGCACTCGTCTCACATCTTCATAAGTTATTCCCTTGTCCGGATGGGAAACTGCCACCACTCCCCGGCTGCTCAGACCGCGAATGTGACCTCCAGCAATTCCAGTGTAAAGTGAGCCGACCTTCACCCCCGCCATCCGTTCCGCATCCTCTACCGCTTTCCTTATCGCTGCTGCCGTC
>JAUWEO010000094.1 GCA_030608245.1 Candidatus Latescibacterota bacterium | reverse complement strand
TTGCTAGGGGAATCAAACAGGGGTTGAAAGTCAGGCAATGAGATGTTATTGCTTATGTGGGCTCTACCGGTATGTCCACCGGACCTCACCTCTATTTCGCCATAACCAAGAACGGAAAAAAAATAAACTTCTTAAAGATGAAACTCCCCTCTGCCACATCGGTAGAGCACAGATATCTCAGCCAGTTCAGTCAAACAAAAGAAGAGCGTCTGACAATGCTGAATTCCCCGGTAGACTCTGGCTATGTAGTACTTCAGTCCCGAGAAGAGACTTCCACCATTGAATGACTGAAGACCTTTAGCAGATTTCGTTGCCTTCCCAATGTAGAGAAAAATGTGGCCTATGTAATCGGACAACCCTCTTACCCGACGAGAGCATAAAAAGTATCCTCAGGCTCTCATTTTCTCACGAACCCGAGGAGGCGATCGAAGAGGGGACAAAGAGATTGGGGGAAGCCGTGAGAGAAGCACTGGTAAAGAATTAGCCCCCAAAGTCCTCAGCGGCAACATCCAAGGAATCTTCCCTTCCGGAGGTGAGAAAAAATGACTATTGACTCCTATCGCTCCGGGAATATTATTATTGACGGGAACACATACACCTCGGATGTGATCATCTATCCCGATCATGTGGATGGCAGTTGGTGGCGTAAACAGGGACATCGGCTGAGTATTGACGATCTAAGGGGAATATTAGAGGCAAGGCCAGAGGTGCTGGTGGTGGGGATGGGCAGTCCGGGGCTTATGCAGGTGCCACCCGAGACCAGCGATCACATCGAAGCCCAAGGGATAGAACTGGTAGTAGAACCAACAGACAAGGCCTGCAAAACCTACAATCTGCTGAAAGACTCTCGCCGGGTTGTGGCTGCTCTACATCTCACCTGTTAATAGTATGTTACCAGTCACCTATCACCCTCCACCAATCACCAGTCCCCAGTTTGAACCCGCTTACCTGAAACTGCACCGCTCCGGCGAACTGAAAGAACGGACAGAAAAAGCCTGGGCGCTGTTGGAAAGCTGCACCCTTTGCCCCCGCAACTGCAGGGTGGACAGACTTGCTGGGGAACGAGGCTTCTGTCGAACAGGCCGGCTGCCCATCGTCTCCAGTTGGGGACCTCACTTCGGCGAAGAGAGACCCTTGGTGGGGAGAGGTGGTTCTGGAACTATATTTTTCACTTACTGCAACTTAGGCTGTGTTTTCTGTCAGAACTACGACATAAGCCACTTGGGCAGCGGAGAAGAGATGAGTACTCGGCGCCTGGGCGAGGCTATGTTGGAACTTCAGCAGATGGGGTGTCACAATATAAACTTCGTCACCCCCACTCATTTCGTCCCTCAGATTTTGGAGGCTTTGCCTTTAGCTATTGAGGCCGGACTTTCTGTACCTCTGGTTTACAACTCTGGAGGCTACGACTCGGTGGAGACGCTTCGGCTTTTAGACGGGATCTTTGACATTTATATGCCCGACTTCAAATACTCAGACAGAAAGGCTTCTGCCCGTTTCTCCAACGCACCCGACTACCCTGAAGCAGCCAGAGCCGCTTTGAGAGAGATGCACCGACAGGTGGGTGAGCTACAACTGGACGAGCGAGGGATTGCCCGGCGGGGACTCTTAATTCGCCACCTGGTCTTGCCCGAGGACTTGGCCGGCACAAAAGAGGCGATGCAATTCATAGCTCAACAGATTTCGCCCCAGACCTATGTCAATGTTATGAAGCAGTACCGCCCTTGTTACCAGGCCGGCGAACATCCCCCTTTAGACCGTCCTATAACTGGCAGGGAATTCCGAGAGGCAGTGGAAATGGCCCTCCAAGAGGGTCTGAGCAGGTTAGAGGGGGTGTCGAAAATTGGTGAGTGGTGAGATTCTGTTGGAAAATGGGGTTGTTGAATGGTGAAGAGGATAATATGGCAGAGACGATCCGGCGGGTCGCCGGTGATACATGTACAGCAGACCGACGGCAAAATGGACCGCCACTGGCCTTTCACCCGCCAGTTCAACCAGCAAGGCATAATCCACCCCCAGAAGGCCTTAGAGGCGATAGAACAATCCGGTGCCAGGGAGGCAATCTTGATGCTGGAGATAATCCACCCTTTTGAGACCGAAGAGACCCAAGTACTGGACGATCTGAAAGAGACAGTGGAATATTGGAAGAAATACCTTTAGCCTGCATCCGAACAGATCGAATACTGAAAAACACCGAAAGATACTGAAAGGAGACTTCCAGTGGAAAGAAAAACGCTCACCTACTCCGAGGCAGGGGTGGACATCAAGGCGGCCAATCTTACCAAGCAGAGAATAAGGTCCGTTGTTCACTCCACTTTTGGTCCAGAGGTCCTCTCCGATGTGGGGAGCTTCGGGGGACTTTTTGCACCTAAATGGCAGAAATATAGAGACCCCGTGATAGTCTCCAGCGTTGATGGTGTGGGCACAAAGCTGAAGGTAGCCTTCCGGATGGGGGTGCACAACACGGTGGGCATAGACATTGTTTCCCATTGTGTCAACGATATCCTGGTGCAGGGGGCAGAACCCCTTTTCTTCATGGACTACATCGCTATGGCAGAACATCGGGGCGATGTGGTGGTGGAGATCATTGAGGGAATTGCCCAGGGCTGTCGGGCGGCTAACTGTGCCCTGTTAGGTGGGGAGATGGCTGAGTTACCCGAATTCTATCACCAGGAAGAATATGACTTAGTAGGGATGATCGTAGGGATAGTAGAGCGCCGGAAGATCATCAACGGCTCCAATATCAAGGCCGGAGACCTTGTTGTTGGGCTGGGATCAGACGGGCTTCATACCAACGGCTACTCCTTGGCCAGAAAGCTGCTCTTTGAACTGGCCGGCCTGGATGTACACAACTTTGTTGAATCCCTGGGGAAAACTATAGGAGAAGAGCTGCTCACCCCCCATCGTTGCTATGCCCGGTCAGTCTTGAAGCTACTGGAGACCTTCCCTGTCTCTGGAATAGCCCACATCACCGGGGGAGGATTTCTGGATAACATCCCCCGGATCCTGCCGTCCGAAATGGGGGCAGAAATCCGCCTGGGAGCCTGGGAAATTCCACCCATATTCTCATTTTTGCAGCAGACAGGAGATGTACCTCAAGAGGAGATGTTTCACACCTTCAATATGGGCATCGGTCTGGTGCTGATAGTACCCGACCAGAGCGGTGAACAAATACAGCAGTTCTTAGAAGAACAAGGAGAAAGGACATTCCTTATCGGCAAGATTGTCCGGGGAGAACAAAAGGTGAGCTTCGTTTAGCCGGGGCATACAAGTACGAAGATCCATCCGGAGGAACAACTGCTTTGCTTGTCCCTCTCAAGAAAGAAGGAGCACTTTGTCCACCAGAAAGATTTTCCTAAAATACCGGCTGCCGGCAATCCTGTGGGCTGTTTTGATCTTCATTGCCTCCTCTATTCCAAGCAGGGCACTGCCCCGTCTGGGCCTATTCTCTTGGGATAAGTTGCTTCACATAGGAGAATTCGGCATATTTGGGTTGCTGTTGGCCAGAGCCTTTAATAGTTCACTAAACGTCAAAAAACTAAGCACATTAGTAACTCTTACTGTTTCCACCGGTGTCATCTGGGCATTGTTAGATGAAGTTCACCAGATGTTTGTCCTTGGCAGAAATGCCAATGTCTACGATTTTCTTGCCGATGCTCTGGGAGTGATAATCGCCCAGGTTATTTTCATCCAGGTTCAGCAACGGAGACTGCGCAGCACTTAGCCTTGCGTTGTACGCGTTTGGAACCCGATGTTCTTTTCCTCCTCCTCCTTGGCAACCACTTTGATCTGCCCGAATTTGGCCTCGTATTTTTCGATATTCTCTCCCAGGGCCTTTTTCAACAGCTTAGCATGGTAAGGGGTCATGACAATGCGGGCGTAAACTTTCCCTTTAGGCACTCCAGGAAGCACCCTGGCGAAGTCGACAATGAACTCCGAGGGGGTGTGAGTGATCATAGCTAAGTTGGAATAGATTCCCTCGGATTCCCTGTCTCCCAGTTCGATATTGATCTTTTGGCGTTTCTCTCCCATCTGTCTCCTTTCGTTTCATAGAACCTTATTCACTTTTTCTTCAGTATCTCTTTGAGAGATTTAAGTAAATCGGCTAACAAATACGGCTTTGACAGAAACTGATACCCTCCTTTTTGAATGGCGCGCCAATTCGATTTTTCCCTACTATACCCGCTAGTAAACACAACGCGGATTTCAGGATTGCGTTTAAGAAGCCATTCCACTAATTTAGGTCCCCTTCCGTCGGGTAGAACCACATCGCAGAAAATGAGATCAAAGTTCCCTTCCTCTCTCTCAAAGATATCCAATGCCTCCTGAATATTTGCCACAGCAGAAACCACATAACCATTCTCAGAAAGCATCTTTGTGGAGGAATCCCTTACGAATTTCTCATCCTCCACCAGCAAAATCCGCTCTCCTTCGCCTTTGAACGACTCTAGAGAAACAGACGTTTCCTGTTTTTCTCTCGGCCTGACGAAAACCGCCGGTAGATATATCCTGAAGATGACCCCATTGCCTGGAGAGCTTTCCACATTGATCCACCCTTCGTGCTGCTTGACGATACCATACACCACCGAAAGTCCCAACCCGCTTCCTTTCCCTACTCCCTTTGTGCTAAAGAAAGGCTCAAAAATGCGCTCAATGGTGGCCTGGTCCATGCCTACTCCAGTATCCTGGATCGATAAACACACAAACTTCCCCGGCCGTGCATCCCGGTAAGTCTTGCAATATTCCTTATCCACAGGCACATTCTCGGTCTTGATGGTGATCTCTCCTCCTTCGGGCAGGGCATCCCGGGCATTGACCACCAGATTCGTAATCGCCTGCTCTGCACTCCCGGCATCAGCCTTAACCGTCCAAAGCTCACTCTCCAAATGGGTATTCAAAGAGATCTCCTCCCCGATGAGACGATTCAGCATTTTTGTCAAGTCGTCAATCACTTTGTTGAGGTCAAGAGGGGTCAACTCCATCGGCTGTCGGCGGCTGAACAGGAGCAGTTGACGGATCAGGTTGGTGGCATGTATCGCTGCCTTTCGAATTCCGTTCAGGGCTCGATATGATGGGTCGTCCTCCAGGACTGTCATCAAAGCAAGCTGGGTGTATCCTTGAATAGCCGTCAGTATGTTGTTGAAATCGTGGGCTATCCCTCCCACCAGCGTCCCGATCGCTTCCATCTTTTGCGACTGAAGGAGCTGTTTCTCCAGGAGGTTGTGCTCGGTGATGTCTTCAATGGTACCTTCGTAATAGAGGATTTTCCCCTCATCATCGCGTACAACATGCGCCTTCTCTCTAACGATAAGAGTGGTTCCATCCTTTCTTTTCCAGTTAACTTCAAATCCTTTGACCTGTCCATACTTTTCCATCAAATCCTTGAACTTACGCCTGTCAGCGGGAGATTGATACCTTGCCTCAGCATTAATCTGCATGAGCTCATTTGCACTATCATATCCCAACATCTTAACCATAGCGGGATTGAGCAATAGTATCTCTCCTTCTGGACTGGTCTGATATATTCCCTCAGCGATATTCTCAAAGATATTTCGATACTTCTCTTCGGATTTCCGCAGGGCTTCCTCGGCTCGCCTGCGTTCATCTATCTCCTGTTGTAATTCTTTGGTTCGCTCTGTTACTCGTTCTTCTAAGCTTGCGTTTAGATCTTCTAATCCACGGTGGGCAGATTCCAAGCTGTCAACCATGAGATTAAATGATTGGGCTAACTGCCCCATTTCGTCCTGAGAAGAGACAGTAGCTCTCCGAGTTAGATCACCCTGGGAAATCTGTTCTACGGTCTTAGCCATTTGACTCAAAGGACCGGTTACCAGTGTGCTGATGCCAAACACAGCAACCATTCCAACAATAAAGATCATCACACTGACTAATGCGATAGTCGCTCTACTTCGGCTAATTTCTCCCCTGAGCTCTTTTAACGAAAAACCCAAATAGAGTTGACCAATTTCACGAGCATTGTGCAAAATAGGGGTCATTACATTATAGGTCATTCCATCTCGGGATATATGATTATTGTTTTTTGCCTGAACAAAGCTCGCTTGATCTGCTTTATCTTTATTGAAAACAACAACTGTCTCTCCTGAGTCGTTGAGCAGCATAATATAGACAAGATCTTCGTTTTGCCTGGTACTTTTGAACACTTTCTCTATATTCTCAATATCTTCAAAAAACAGTGCTGGACTGATACCATGGGCTGTCATCTCGGCAATAGTCTGTGCCTTAGCGATAAGTGCTTCTGTTGCTTGATTCTTCAGCCTGACAGGGAAAAAGACAAAGATGAAAACAGAAATTACAGCAATCAAGAGCGCAAAAATCGTGGTGAGCTTTGTTCTAATTGTGGAGTTCCACCCCTTGGGGAAAAGCCCTGGCCATAGTCTCATTGGTCAACCTCTTTCGCTTCATTCAATCACTCTGGCCAACTTCAACAATTGTGAGCTAAAATCGACACCTTCTGCTTTTACCGCCGGCAAGTTAATGATAATTCGCGGTTTTTTACCTTTTATCCCGATACCGACAGCAAGTCCAGACTCTACATAATCAGGTACGCCGGTTAAGGTCAATATCCGTTTAGCTCGACTTACGCCAGTGATTGTTTTTACCCCCAAAGCGCGCAGCGGGGCGACATAGAAAATATCAATGCTGTTTATTGAAACAGCACCTGCCAAGTCCGTCTTATCTATATCAATTGACACTTGACGAATGGGAATATCTTCAACTTTCGTTATGGAAGATTCGTCCATCATATCCACAAACCTGTTTCTTACGTTGAGAGACTTTCTGAATTTCCTCTGATAAACAATCCCGATTACAATTTCATCCCCCACCCGTGCTTTGAGTTTTCGGTCAAAGGTCAATATTTTCAAAAATAGCGGGATTTGCACCTTGACTGGAACTGCCATTTCCTGAGCCCGGGACATCGGTGTCCAAAGGAATGTTAGTATGATCACCAACCCAATTTTCTTCATACCCATT
>JAUWEO010000177.1 GCA_030608245.1 Candidatus Latescibacterota bacterium | reverse complement strand
AAAGTTAGTTTTTGAGATTAGCAAGAAGGGCAGGGTAGGGGTCTCACTGCCCCGATGCGATGTTCCGGAAGAGGAGCCGGAGAGGCTTATCCCTGAGCGATATTTTCGCAAGGACCTGTCGCTACCCGAATTAAGTGAACCGGAGATAGTCAGACATTTCACCCGGCTTTCACAGCTAAACTACGGCCTGGACACAGGGTTTTACCCCTTGGGCTCCTGCACTATGAAGTACAACCCTAAAGTGAACGAGGAGATAGCCTCGCTTCCCGGACTGGCCCGACTTCACCCTTACCAACCGGAGGAGCTCTGTCAAGGGGCCTTGCGGTTGATGTACGACCTGGGGGAATATCTGGCTCAGATAGGGGGAATGGATACGGTCACTCTGCAGCCGGCGGCCGGGGCTCACGGCGAGCTTACCGGGATGCTTATTATTCGGGCGTATTTTCAATCCAAGAACCAGAGACGCCACCAGGTAATCATTCCCGACTCTGCCCACGGCACCAATCCGGCCAGCGCTGCCCTATGCGGCTATCAAACCGTAGAGGTTAAGTCCGATGAAAGGGGGTGCGTGGATGTAGTGGAGCTCAATAAGCTGGTAAATGAAGATGTTGCTGCTATTATGCTCACCAATCCCAACACTCTGGGGCTGTTCGAGGAAAATATCTTGGAAATAGCCAACATAGTTCATCAGGCCGGAGGACTGCTTTACTGTGACGGAGCCAATCTGAATGCCCTTTTAGGTGTGGCTCGCCCGGGAGATATGGGATTCGATCTGCTTCATTTCAACCTCCATAAAACCTTCTCTACTCCTCACGGTGGGGGTGGACCCGGCTCAGGTCCGTTGGGAGTGAAGAAAAGCCTGGCACCGTTTCTGCCTATACCGCTGGTGCTAAAGCGGGCCAATCGCTACTTCCTTGATTATGATCGTCCCCTCTCAATAGGCAAAGTGAGGAGTTTTTACGGCAACTTCGGCGTGCTGGTCAAGGCCTATGCCTATCTGCTCAGTTTAGGGCCAGAGGGGCTCCGTCAGGTGGCAGAAAACGCCGTGCTCAATGCCAATTACCTTGTGAGAAGGCTAAAGGACCATTACCACCTGCCCTATGACCGCATTTGTAAACACGAGTTTGTCCTCTCGGGAGCAAGGCAGAAAAAAAGGGGAATCACGGCCTTGGATATCGCCAAGCGCCTCATTGACTATGGTTTTCATCCTCCTACCATCTACTTCCCTCTGATTGTGAATGAGGCCTTGATGATTGAACCGACGGAGACAGAGTCGAGACAAACCTTGGACCGCTTTGCCGATGCGCTGATAAAGATAGCCCAGGAGGATGCGGGAACGCTCAAGTCTGCTCCTCAACATACCCCTGTCGGACGGTTGGACGAAGTGGCTGCGGCCAGAAAGCCTAATCTGAGGTGGAAGGGATGAAGTGGCGTCTGTTAGAAACAGGTATCTGCGGGGCGGCAGTTAATATGGCGGTGGACGAGGCGATTCTGCTTAGCTGTATCCAGGGAGAAGCACCTCCTACCCTCAGATTTTACGGCTGGAGGCCAGCGGCAGTCTCGGTGGGTTATTTCCAGAGTATGCTCAAAGAGGTAGATGTGGAGGCTTGTAAGAGACTGGGTATAGACTATGTTCGTCGTCATACGGGGGGAAGGGCCGTGCTGCACGATGTAGAACTTACCTACAGCGTAGTAGTGCCGGAAAGAACGTCACCGCTGCCGGAAGGGCTGCTGGGTTCCTATCGAGTGATCAGTGAGGCGATCCAGGAGGGGTTGGGAGTTCTTGGGGTAGAGACGACGATAGTTTCGTCGAAATCAGGAAATAGAACCAGAACGGGTTCGGCTGCCTGCTTCAATATCTCCTCCCGGCATGAGCTTGCCGTCGGTGGCAGAAAGGTCGTGGGCAGTGCCCAGCTTCGCCGGGGAAAGACTATCCTACAGCACGGTTCCATTCCTCTTGATTTGGATGCGAATAGGTTATTCACGGTATTGAAAATCCCTGTAGGTGAGCAGAGGGGCTGTTTGATCCAACAGGCCCGGGAGAGGATGACAGGCCTAGATCAGATTCTCGGCCGGGCAGTAACCTTCGCTGAGCTTGCCCAGGCATTGAAAACAGGGTGGAAGAGGAGGTTTGAAACGGAATTGGTTCCAGGAGAGCTTTCCCCTCAGGAGAGGGAATGTTCGGAGAAGCTGGCCAGGAAGAAATACTCCAACCGGGAGTGGAATTTCTTGAGATAGGGCGTATAAGCACCGCACTTCTCTATAATTCAGTTGGATACGTGTTTTCAGGAACTGAGAGGTGAAATTTTTTTTGGAAAAATCTTTAAAAAAGACTTGACAGAATAGAGGGACTCTATATATTTGCATAGAGCAAAAGAACAGGAGGAAAATGTTGAAGAAGTTTTGGGCTGCAAATAGAGGATTATTCGGGAATTAAATAGATTGTAGTTCGAGAAGCAATTTAAGTAAAGACGCTTCTTTGAAAGTAGAAGGCCAACCAAAACGATACCTTATTCAGAATATTCTGAAAAATACAGGATTTTGGGTTGGCCTTCTTGCACATAGACCTTATCTCCTTCCCCAAAGGCTGGGATATATCAGAGTGGAGAACTTGAGGAACAATAAGAGCGTGTTCAATACCGGTTATGTTACAATCGATAGAATCCTTTTAGTGGAAGGAAGCGGAAAAGCATGTCTAATTCTATCGTAGTTATGAAGAGAGGAGAAGACGGGAGAAAATTGGCTTATGAGGCCTTGGGAGAAATTGAGGCAGATAAGATTTTATCTGGAAGCAAGAGGGTCCTTATAAAGCCAAATATCACTGCCGATATGCCGGCTTCAACTGGAGTAACTACCCACCCTTCTATGGTTGAAGGGACATTGCAGTTCATGAAAGACATCGGGGTAGTGAATGATGTGATTGTTGGAGAAGGAGGATGCTGCGATATTGCGAAAACCTCCGATAAATTCGGGTTTTTTGATATTGCAAAAAGATACCAGGCGAGATTGGTTGATTTCAACAGAGACGAGGAGATTTCTCTCCCCGTCCTTAATCCACTGGCGATAGAGCGATTTGGGATTGCAAAGACAGTAACGGAGTGTGATTGCATCATCAATTTACCGTGTTTAAAGGTACATACTTCTGAGATTTCCGTGACAATGGCTATGAAAAATATGATGGGTTGCATGGTTCGAAATAGGCAGGCAATGCATAGGGATTTCGATAAGAAGATAATAGACCTTCTGAAGGTTGTAAGGCCAACGTTGAACATCATCGATGGTATTGTCGGCAGGGAAGGAGGAGAGATTGAGGGTGATCCTGTTGGAACCAAGGTGATAATAGCAAGTAAAGATTTTGTAGCGGCAGATGCTGTTGGGGCGGCTGTAATGGGGTTTAAGAAAGATGAAGTAGAGTATATCAGATTGGCACAGACATATGGTTTTGGAAACGCTGAACTGGAGAACATCGAAATCAAGGGAGCAAGCATTGAGTCGGTAAGAAGACCATTTAAAAGAGCTCCACGTCGTATGCCAGCCAATTGGTATGATTCGCAATCATAGCTCTGGGATTCATCAGTGATTCTATTGCTTTGTACAAGTAATAGCATCACGACACAAAGGAGCCTATCAAGGCAATCAAATACAATACACAATGATGTTCAGATTCTGTCGGGAAATGGTGTCGTTAAACAGCGAAGAGGATGTCAGATGATCTTCCACAATCCATTTTTCCACAGGAGCTGTTCAATAACAAATCGGGGAGGTTCAAATGTCGAACAAAGAAATCCCTTTAGTCCAGATCTGCCAGAGGTATAGGCGTCTGTATGGCGGTCCGATAATGGATGTTTTAGATCAGATGAATCTGCACAACCAGTGGTTGCATAGGGACATCAAGCCTTTGCTTCACGATATGGTGATTGCCGGACCGGCGGTCACTGTTAAGGCAATTCGCCGACCAACCTGGGAAAACGTACCTCCCGGTCCTGATCTGATGGAGGCCATATATCCCCATTGTGTGTTGGTTTGGGATCCTGGCAATGAAGATCAAAGTGGCCACGT
>JAUWEO010000078.1 GCA_030608245.1 Candidatus Latescibacterota bacterium | reverse complement strand
TTACAAATATGCCCATAATTTCAAAAATCACTATATCGCGCAGGAATATCTCCCCGAAAACCTTCGGGATAGAAGATATTACCACCCCAGTGACCAGGGCTACGAGAAGAAGATAAAAGAGGCGATGAAACGTTGGGAAGAGTTAAAAAAACAGGGAGGAGCGAAGTAGAATGGGCCTGAGGATTGGTCAGGGATACGATGTTCACCGGTTAGTGGAGGGGAGGAAGTTGATCTTAGGGGGTGTAGAGATCCCTTTTGAGCGAGGAGTGCTGGGTCACTCTGATGCAGATGTTCTCTGCCATGCTGTAGCTGATGCCCTGTTGGGGGCTTTGGCCCTAGGGGATATCGGAGTTCATTTCCCCCCCTCGGATCCAAAGTTCAAGGACATCTCCAGTCTTCTGCTTCTGGGACAAGTGGTGGATTTGTTGCGGGAAAGATCTACTAAGGTAGTGAATATAGATTCCACCATCGTTGCCGAAAGGCCTGCGCTTGGCCCGTATGTTCCTCTGATGGTTCACAATCTGGTTCGTGTCCTGCAAATTGGGCCTGAGTGGATATCCATTAAGGTTACCACCGCTGAGGGATTGGGAGCCTTGGGAAGAGAGGAGGGAATTGCTGCTGGGGCAGTGGTTTTGGTGGAGCAACAGGAGCGGCAGAATTGAAAATAGCGGTGCTTATGGGCGGTGATTCCGCCGAAAGAAGAATATCCATAAGTTCTGGAACAACAATCGGGAGAGCGTTAAGAGCAGCCGGTCACCAGGTGAGTTTGATCGATACAGCTTTCAGAGATACTCAGATTTTGTCGAACACTCTGGATTCAGCGGAAGAGCAAGGCCTGCTTTTTTACTCCGGCCAGGTGCTGGATGTTGTCCGAATGCCTGTGGTAGCGGAGGCAGATGTAGTGTTTTTGGCCTTTCACGGGGGTGCTGGAGAAAACGGGGGTATCCAGAGCCTGTTGGAGATAGCAGGGATCACTTACACCGGGTCAGGGCCGCTGGCAAGCGCACTGGCTATGAATAAGCATGTGTCCAAGATGGTGTTCCGTCAAGCGGGGGTGGAAACCGCTTCCTGGATTGTTCTCTCTGATGAAGGTTTGGGGCAGCTTTCGAGCATTGCTGAAAGAATCGAGAGTGAACTGGGACTCCCCTGGGTAGTCAAACCTAATGCCCAGGGTTCAACCATAGGGTTAACTGTGGTGGAGCGTCGGGAACAATTAGCCCCAGCCCTGAAATTGGCCAAAGAGTACGATCAAGAGGTAATAATCGAGAAATATATCCCCGGCAGAGATTTAACAGTGGCCATTTTGGACAGGGAGCCTCTGCCAGTGATCGAGATCATCCCCAAGCATGAGGTTTACGATTACACCTGTAAGTATACCCAGGGAATGAGCCAATATGTTGTCCCCGCGGAGATCTCCCCCGCACTGCAAAGGCAAATCAGCTCCCAGGCCTTGAGGGCTTATCGACTGCTTTATTGCAAAGGATACGGGAGGGTGGATTTTCGCCTCAGTAACGAGGGAAAGTTGTTTTGCCTGGAGGTAAACACGCTGCCAGGAATGACCCAAACCAGTCTGGTTCCCCAAGCGGCCCAAGCCGCAGGAATCGGGTTTCCCGAATTGGTAGATAGGATAGTTAAGCTGGCCATTCAAAGAACGGGCAGTGTCCCGTGACCGTTGAGCGCCTTGTCGGCCTGCCACAACCCGAACCGAAGTTTCCAAGTTTCGCAGTGCCTCTTGGGCGAGCTTCGGAAAGCTCGGCTACGAAGCTCAATCTGTTCTGGTAAAGGATTCGGGTTACCAATCGTCAATCGTCAAACATCCATCACCAATCGTCAATCACCACGGGAAGTGTCCCAATGCTCCAACTCTACAATACTCTAACTAGAAAAAAAGAGGCATTCAAGCCCATCGAAGAGGGCAGAGTGGGGATTTATGTCTGTGGTCCTACTGTCGATGACCATGCCCATCTTGGCCACGCTAAAAGCTATGTTAACTTCGATGTGGTTGTCCGGTATCTGCGTTACTCAGGTTACCGGGTTCGCTATGTTCAGAATATCACCGATGTGGGACATCTATTGGACAGCGGTGAGGACAGGGTTCTGAAAGGGGCGGCCAGGGAGCAGGTGGAACCTATGGAGCTGGTGGAGAAGTACACCCGGAGTTACTTCGAGGATATGGATACCCTTAATGTGGACCGTCCTAATATCTCTCCGCATGCCAGTGCTCATGTTCCCGAGCAGATTGAACTGATTCAGACATTAGTTCATAAGGGTTATGCTTATGAAGTCAATGGTTCGGTATATTATTCGGTGGAGAAGTTTGTTGAGTATGGAAAGCTCTCCGGCCGACGGATTGAAGAATTAAGAGAAGGTACGAGGATAGACTCCAATCCAGAGAAACGGCAGCCGGCTGATTTTGCCCTCTGGAAGCGGGCCCGGCCGGGACATATTATGCGCTGGACCAGTCCCTGGGGATGGGGTTATCCTGGCTGGCATATTGAATGTTCTGCTATGGCTATGAAGTATTTGGGAGAGAGTTTTGATATCCATGGGGGTGGGGTGGAGAATATATTTCCTCACCATGAGTGCGAAATCGCTCAAAGTGAGGCAGCCACGGGAAGGCCCTTCGCAAAATATTGGTTACACAATGGGATGGTGATGATAGGCGACAGCGAAATGCACAAATCCTTGGGGAATTTCATCAGTCTCAAGGATTTGTTTAAGGCTCATCCTCCTATGGCCTTGCGATTTTTTATTCTCAGCAGCCATTACCGCAGCCCTTTGGATTTCAGTGATGAAGCCATTTCCTGTGCTGCCAGAGGATTGAAGAGACTACAAAATGCACTGTTTAACATTGTCATAGCTTCGGAGGCAACAGAAGCGGATGTGGCAATAGACGAAAATAAATTGCTGGATCAAGAAAAGCAGTTGTTGGTGGAGATAGATACCGCTGAACGAAAATTTCAACAGGCGATGGATGACGACTTCAATACTGCTTTGGCTCTTAGCCAGTTATTTGATCTGGCCAAGCAGGTAAATGTGGTTGCCCAGATGGAGCCATCCGTTCCCCGGCAGGCGCTGTTAAAAAAGGCAAAGGAGAAGACAGAAAAGATCGCTGCAGTGCTGGGTTTGCAGTTAGAAACTGGGGAGATGGATAGATCAGAAGACCGTACAGATGAATTAGTGAGCCTGTTGGTGGAATCAAGAGAAGAATTGCGCCGGGATAGGCAATGGGCATTAGCCGACAAGATTCGGGAGGGTCTGAACAGACTAGCGATTACAGTGGAAGACCGTCCCGGTGGTGTGGTGTGGAGGTGGACGGGGAGCAAAAAAAAATCGTAGATTTTTTAATTTTTTGCTTGACAAATAGGGAATGGATATTTATATTGGGAGTTTGCGAATTTTGCCGATGTAGCTCAGTTGGCCAGAGCGGCTCACTTGTAATGAGCAAGTCGGGGGTTCGAGTCCCTCCATCGGCTCTGCGGAGGGGTTCCCGAGTGGCCAAAGGGGGCAGACTGTAAATCTGTTGGCGACGCCTTCGGAGGTTCGAATCCTCCCCCCTCCACTATTTTGGAGGGAGTGGAACTCCTAAATTTGCTTGGTAGTTATGGATGCAAAGAAGCAGTAAATAAACTCAATAGCATAAGAATTTCCATTTCTTGGACGCAGATAAACGCAGATTGTCAAGATTATAAATATTATTTTCTGCGGTTATCGGCGAAAATCCACGTCCTGATTGATTTATTTGGAGAGGCGGGAGTAGCTCAGTTGGTAGAGCATCAGCCTTCCAAGCTGAGGGTCGCGGGTTCGAACCCCGTTTCCCGCTCCAGCGCCCATGTAGCTCAGGCGGTAGAGCGCGTCCTTGGTAAGGACGAGGTCACCGGTCCGAATCCGGTCATGGGCTCCAAACCAAATGTAGCAGTCGATTTTTGCGAAATCTCTAATGGTCGGAGTCCTCAGTTCAAGAGAACACTTCAAATGGGGATTCCTGCTTGAAATAAATTAAAGAACAGAGATATTCAGTCAAAAAAGGAGGGAGTGACCCAAAATGGCTAAAGAGAAGTTTGAACGGACCAAACCCCATGTTAATATTGGGACGATAGGCCATGTAGATCATGGTAAGACCACGTTGACTTCGGCGATATCATTGGTGCTGTCCAAAAAAGGAGGGGCAGATTATATAGCCTATGATCAGATAGACAAAGCGCCCGAGGAGAAGAGCAGAGGGCTTACTATTCAGCTTTTCCATGGAGAGTATGAGACTGAAAATAGGCATTATGCCCATATCGACTGTCCTGGCCACCGGGATTACATAAAGAACATGATCACTGGGGCCGCTCAGATGGATGGCGCCATTTTGGTAGTCTCCGCCGCTGATGGACCCATGCCACAAACCAGGGAACACATATTGTTAGCCCGGCAAGTGGCAGTGCCGGCTATCGTGGTTTTCCTGAACAAGACTGACCAGGTAGACGACTCAGAGTTATTGGACCTGGTGGAGTTGGAAGTCAGGGAACTGCTCAGTGAGTACGATTTCCCAGGTGACGAGGTGCCAGTGTTGAAAGGCTCAGCTACTGAAATCCTGGCCTGTGGGTGTGGCAAGGAAGATTGTCCGAAGTGTGGCGCAATTCATGAAATGATGGAGGCTGTAGATACCTACATACCCACCCCCATGCGGGATGTAGATAAACCATTCCTTATGCCTGTAGAGGATGTGTTCAGTATTACAGGCAGAGGGATCGTTGGAACCGGCAGGGTCGAGAGAGGAAGAATAAAAGTTGGGGATGATGTAGAGGTAGTTGGGATTAAACCGACCAGGAAGACAGTCATTACCGGAGTGGAGATGTTCCGTAAGCTGTTGGATGAAGCTCAGGCCGGCGATAATGTGGGTTTATTGTTACGGGGAGTAGAGAAAGATGAACTGGAGCGAGGGATGGTGGTAGCCAAGCCGAGCAGCATCACGCCACACAAGAGATTCAAAGCGGAGGTTTACGTGTTGACCAAAGAGGAAGGTGGACGACATACCCCCTTCTTCAATGGCTATCGCCCTCAGTTCTACTTCCGAACCACCGATGTGACCGGAGAGATCCGTCTGCCCGAAGGAGTGGAGATGGTTATGCCTGGTGACCATGTGAAGATGGATGTGACCCTGATTACATCTATAGCAATGGAAAAAGAGCTTAGATTCGCCATACGAGAGGGAGGTAGCACTGTCGGAGCTGGTGTCGTAGGTGAGGTGACAGAGTAAATGAGAGAGTTGGTAACCTTGGCCTGCGGAGAATGTAAAAGACGGAATTATACTACCGCTAAGAGCCGCCGTCTTCAGCCCGATAGAATTCAGCAGAAAAAGTACTGCCCTTATTGTAGAAAACGCACCTTACATAAAGAGACCAGGTAAAATGCACAGGCCTGTAGCTCTAACGGATAGAGCATCGGACTCCAAATCCGAGGGTTGGGGGTTCGAATCCCTCCAGGCCTGCCATTATTATCTAAGGGTATAGAAATGTTTAAAAAAACCATTACCTTCCTAAAAGAGGTAAGATTAGAAATGGGGAAGGTGAATTGGCCTACTAAGGATGAACTGTTCGCCTCAACTTGGGTAGTATTGCTCTTTTCTGTGATAGTTGCCTTAGGGGTTTGGGTATTCGATTTGTTCTTCTCGAGAGTCCTGAGAATTATATTGGGATAGGTGAGATACCGAATGGCAAAGCGCTGGTACGTAGTCCACACTTTTTCCGGACACGAAAACAAGGTCAAGAAATATTTAGACAATTTGGTGGTTAGCGCCGGGCTAGAAGACAAAGTTAGCAGAGTCGTTGTGCCCACTGAAAAAATCGCCAGCATGAAAGATGGCAAAAGGATTATTGCAGAGAAACGATTTCTCCCCAGTTATGTGCTGGTAGAGATGGAAATGGATAAGGAAACCTGGTATGTGGTAAGAAATACTCCTGGAGTGACCGGTTTTGTAGGAGCAGGCAAAACGCCGCAACCATTAAAGGAACAGGAGATCAAGCGCATATTCCAACGATTGGATGAGGGTAAAGCAGAACATGCTCAAGCCATCAGCTTAAAGCCAACAGACTCTGTTAAGGTGATAGATGGGCCATTCGAGGATCTCTATGGTGTAGTGGAGGAAATTAATCCCGAAAGAAGGAAGGTCAAAGTAATGGTGAGTATTTTTAGCAGATCGACACCGGTCGAATTGGATGTCTTACAGGTAGAAAGAGTCCAGGTGAAGGAATAAGTTTTTACTGTTCTATTTCGGTAAAAGGATATCGATATGGCAAAGAGAGAAATTGGCAAGATAAAACTACATATATCAGCTGGCAGTGCCAACCCTGCTCCGCCGGTTGGGCCGGCGCTGGGACAATATGGTGTGAATATTATGGAGTTTTGCAAGCAATTCAACACCAAGACCCAATCTCAGGGTGGATTTGTTATACCGGTGGTAATAAGTATTTATGCAGACCGTAGTTTCTCCTTTATCACCAAGACCCCTCCGGCCTCAGAACTGTTGAAGAAAGCCGCCGGCTTAGAAAAAGGCTCTGGTGAGCCCAATCGAAATAAAGTTGCGAAACTCAAGGCCGAAGAGATAAAGAAAATAGCCGAGACAAAAATGGTCGATCTTAATGCCTGCGATATTGACTCAGCAATGCGAATAATTATGGGGACCGCCCGAAGCATGGGGATTGAAGTGGAAGGTGGAGTACGATGAAAAGAAGCAAAAGATATAACCAGGGCATGGCTGCTTTTGATAGGATGGCCTATTACGAGCCGATCAAAGCTATTGAGTTCTTAGAGCAGGTACCTGGAGCTAAATTTGACGAGACGGTAGAGGTGGCCTTCAATCTTGGAGTTGATCCCAGGCATGCTGACCAGATGGTTCGGGGAACAGTGGTGTTGCCCCAAGGTACTGGTAGAAAGATTACGGTCCTGGTATTTACTAAGGGAGACACTGAGAAACAAGCTAAGGAAGCAGGGGCAGATTATGTGGGAGCAGATGAGTATATTCAAAAGATCTCTGAGCAAGGGTGGACCGAGTTCGATGTGGCCATAGCTACCCCGGATATGATGAGTAAGGTAGGGAAATTGGGGAAAATCCTTGGGCCTCGAGGCTTGATGCCAAATCCCAAAAGCGGCACAGTCACTTTTGATGTTGCCAAGGCGGTAAAGGAAGCCAAGGCGGGAAGAATCGAGTTCAGAGTGGAGAAAAACGGTAACTTGCATGCTTCTATCGGGAAAAAATCCTTTGACCCCAAACAACTCCTGGAGAACTTGCATGCTGTTCTGGATGCTGTGGCGCGTGCAAGGCCTTCGGCCGTTAAGGGGCAATATATCAAATCGATAACTTTATCCACGACTATGGGTCCAGGAGTTCGCTTAGACAAGCAGGCGGCACTGGATATGTTAAAGTAGAGCTTCAAATGACAAGAGAAGAAAAGCAAAAAGAGGTCGCTCACTTATCAGAGCTATTTTCCTGTTCTAAGGGAATATATCTGACTGACTTTACTGGTTTAAATGTAGAGTTGCTCACAAGTTTAAGGCGCAAGCTCAGGGAGTGTTCTATTTCATACCGAGTAGTTAAGAACACCTTGGCAGCTGAGGCGGCTAAACAGGCAGGTCTGGATGAGTTGATAGAGTTCATAGAAGGCCCTACGGCGTTAGCTTACACTGATGGTGACCCAGTGATGCCGGCAAAGGTTATCTCTGAATTTCTGGAAGAGGGGCAGCGTCCGCGTTTTAGGAGTGCCTCAATAGAGGGTCAACTATATACTGCAGAACAAGTGGCTACACTCGCTGCCCTACCCTCTAAGGAGAAGCTGCTGAGTGAGATTTTCTGGGGAATTAGTTCACCTATTTGTGATTTGGTAACATCTCTTCAGTCGATTTTACGCACCTTGGTGACTACCCTTGATGCAATAGCTAAGCAGCGAGAACAAGAGACTTAGATCTGGTAATCTTCTC
>JAUWEO010000018.1 GCA_030608245.1 Candidatus Latescibacterota bacterium | reverse complement strand
ACCTTAAGACCTATCTTTTTCTGGCAAAGGCTTACAATGAGGTAGGGCTTCCCGGCCGTGCCGAGGAGATCCTGGGTCTTGCCGCTGAGCTTAACCCAAGATCGGGAAAGGTCTACGAGGTCATGGGCTACAATTCGCTTGATTTGGGTCATTTTCGCGATGCTGAGCGACATTTTAAGCAGGCCTTGAAGCTTGATCCGAAACTGAAACATGCAGCCGCCCAGCTATATGTACTGAACCAATATATAGGAAAGCTGATTCACCCGGAACACATACAAAGCGACACCATCAACTGAAGAATCCAAGATGTATGTAAGACAAACGAGTGGATACAAGATGGCCCAGTGGTATCGTCCAGAAGTTAAGGAACCTCTGGACAAATCAGATTCTGGGGGGGCGTAGAAAGTGGAGCTGACTTTCTAGATAAGATTGGTGCCAAAAGCGGGGGAATCTTTATGCCCTCTGAACATTACCAAAGTATGTTTCGATATCTTTCTTAGAAAGACACGCTTCTTAACCAGTGTTTCACGACCCTATTGAAGGAAGTAGATCCCTCTACCGGAACAATAACATCAGGGCGTGAACACTCCATCAGGATAATACCTTTTAGTAGAGGGAGGCAAGCAAATGTCGAAAAACCAGAAAAAGCTCTGGCAGCTCAAATGGGTAGTATCAGCTCTTAGCATCTGTCTTTGGATATTTCAGAGTGGCTGCGAAAAGGCAGAGGCCCCGTTCAGTTTGACCGATACTACCCTGTCCATCAAACAGGTGGACTACGAAGGGGCGGTCTACTACAATGAAGGTGACCCTCTCCCCCACCTTGATCTGGAAAAGGTAAAGTGGCGAACTTTTGTGGAGAAAGAACACCGGACCGTCATCTTGGAAAATAAGTATATCAAACTCACACTTCTGCCGGAAATGGGCCGTGTATATTCGCTGATATACAAATCTACGGGTCATGAGGAGTTTTGGAGGAATGATATTGTGCGGCCCGGAGGAGGCCAGAATAACGATACAGGATGGTGGCTGTGGATAGGGGGCGCAGAATATACCCTCCCTGGGGACGAACATGGGACCACCTGGGCAATACCCTGGAAATACGAGATATTAGATGACTCAGAGGCCAAGAAGACGGTGAGAATGAGCGTCCAAGAGCCAGTCACAAGGCTGAAGGAGACAATCGACATCTCGATATATCCCGATAAGTCCTACTATGAGGCAGACATAGAGATCAGCAATCCAACTCAAGATACGGTGCAGTATGCCCATTGGATAAATCCCCAGTGGACGCCCGGGGGACACAATGAATTGACGGATAGCACGGAGTTCATCATTCCCACGGATCGGATCCTGATTGAGGAACGGTGGCAGAAAAACTTAGGCCCAAGTCCGCAGCAATGGGCAGGGAATCCCCTCCGGTTTATCAGCGGGTGGAAAAACAGGGGGGATCTCATGGCCGATGGGCTGAGGGAAGGATTCTACAGCGCCTATTCCCACGATGAGGAGGAGGGAATGGTACGGGTGTTCAACAAGGAGAAAACCCCAGGGGTAGATATCTGGACCTACGGTTATTGTCCGAAAAGAATCCTTATGGGATCAGGGGCACCTAACAAAGGGTACGCTGAGATGTGGGGAGGAACATCAAAGCTCTACCCTGATGAGCGACACCCATTACCACCCGGTGAGAGCATTGGATGGACGGAATGGATGTACCCCTATCAAAAGACCAAAGGATTGACATACGCAGACAAGAAGATGGCAGTGAATTTTAAGGTTAACGTAGATAAAGAATCGGCCATAATCGGGCTGTGCTCGTCTTCCCGGTTGGAAGTGAGATGCGAGGTAGACATTGAGGGTGCAAAGCCCATTCTCATCGGTGACTTGAAACTCAGTCCAGACAAAGCCTTCTGTTCTGCAGTTGACCTCTCAGGATTACCTTTGGATAAGGCAACACTTGTTCTGACGACTCCCAAAGCAAAGAAGATATTACATCCCCAATGGTCAAAAGAGTAGTTTAACGAAGGGAAATAGCTATACTTAAGAAGAACAGCCGTTGCCCTTTACAGTCATTTGTTCGGATAAAACAAGGCACTGCACCTGACCGCAATTCCGTTGCGCTTCATTGCGGAAGGTGAGTTTATTCGTTCGGCCTGCAAGAGGAGTTGAAGCGTGATAATCAGTCGCAGATTCCCACGGTATGAGACGTATAACCCGGGCGTGCCGGTCTATTGCGTGACACCTGGGACCGGACGCGTCATTCACCGTTTCTTTGACACATCTCCGTTCAGCCCTTCGGGACATTTTATGGCCCTTTTTCGCCTTCCCTTTGAAGACCGTCTCCCCGGACCCGGCGATAGAGGGGAAATCATTCTGGTAAATTTGGAGACCGGCAAGGAGCGTACCGTAAGCACGACTTGTGGATGGGAACCTCAAATGGGGGCGAATCTGCAATGGGCAGCAAACGACACCGAACTCCTGTTCAATGACGTCGATACTCGCACGTGGCAGCCTTACGCAGTTAAGCTGAACATCAAAACCGGCGAGAGGAAACGACTTGAAGGTTGTGTCTATAGAGTCTCCCCTGACGGTCGCAAGGCGCTTTCAGCCAACATGGTGGCCATGCGAAGAACACAGGAGGGGTATGGTGTGGTCATCCCCGATGATCGCGTTCCGCAGAATGTTGGGCTTCGCGACGACGACGGCCTCTATATCACGGACACGGAAACGGGCACGTGCAGATTACTGATCTCTATTCGGGAAATCGTGGAGAGAACCGTTTCAGGGGGCGTTCTCAGAGATTACACCGAGATGGAAGTCTACGGTTTCCACTGCAAGTGGAATCCGCAGGGAACGAGGCTAATTTTCACACTGCGTCGGTTTCCAAAGGACCATCCCAATCGTTTCAACGCGCTTGACGACGGAGTTGTGAAATTCGACGTGTTCACAATGCGCGGGGATACCTCAGACTTGCACAACGCAGTCCCCGCCTCGGAGTGGGAGAAGGGAGGACATCATATTAACTGGTTTCCCGATGGCGAGCGGTTGTCCATGAACCTCAATATCGAGCGGAGGGGAATGCGCTTTGTCAGAGTGAACTATGACGGGACTGGTTTGGACAGGATTCTTGATCAGGTTCCAGGATCCGGACACCCAACGGTTCACCCGAATGGACGCCATATCCTGACGGATGCCTATCCTTTCGAGCCTGTCGCGTTTGGCGACGGCACCGTTCCTATTCGGCTTGTTGATCTCTCGAACGGCGAGGAAAGAACCTTGATCCGGATTCGTACCCAAACGGAAGAACAGTCAAGGTGCCCGGCTCTGAGGGTAGATCCACACCCTGCGTGGGATTACAGCAACAGGCTGATCGCGTTCAACGGATTTGCGGACGGAACCCGAAGGGTGTACCTGGCTGATCTTTCGGGAATCGTTGGATAACCATCTGGCTGAATCGGGTAACCAAGGGCATTACTCCCCCACTCTCCACACCAAAAGACACTCTTGTAAGGATAGGAGGTCAATTATGTACAGGAAAGCCCTTAACCGGCAGGCGCAAAGCATCTCGATGACTATCGGTCTCTGGCTGGTTGTCACCGCGTTGGCTCCAAGTCTATTGTTCACCGGATGCGGGAGCAGAAACGACATAGTGGTCGCCAAAGTTGGAAGTAAGAAGATAACATTTGGTAACTTCAACAGGGAAACTGCCCAGCTCCCCCAATCGGAGCCGGCCTCGAAGGGGAATGTCGAAGAAGCTAAGTGCAATCTACAAGTGCTTATCAATAAGGAAGTTATGCTGCTTGAGGCAAAAAACCAAGGACTGGATACCACCCCAGTGGTGATGAGCAAACTTGAAAAAGCGAAAAGGCAAAAGGTCTTTGAGGCACTTCACCGACGGGAGACCAGCCAAGAGGTTAAGATGTCAGAGGAGGCGATGCGAGATTACTTCACCCAAAACAAGCTCAACGAGGAAATCCGCATCAGTCGTATCGCCGTGAGGGACCTCGAAGATGCCAGGGCGGTTATTGAAGAGATCAAAAAGGGGGTCGACTTCGCCCAGTTGGCTAAGAGGAGATCTCTGGACAGGAAGAGTGCGGAAACAGGTGGAGACACTGGTTACTGGTTGCGGGGTGAAGTGCCTAAGGTAGTGGTGGAGAAGGTCTTCCCAGTGCGAGTGGCTGAGATTGTTGAGCCATTATGGTGGGGTTCCTACTACTGGGTCCACAAGGTAACCGACAGGCGCATTGTCTCGTTTGAAGAGCGACAAGAGAGGGTGAAAACTATCCTGAGACGCGAGCGGATTCCGAAGAGATGGAAGGAATACAGCGACGAGTTGAAGAAGCGCTACCGTATGGCCATTGTCGACTCAGCGCTGGTTGCCTTTCTTGAGGCGAAGCAGGCAAGAGGAAGGACAATGGCAGAGGTATCGAGCTATACGCTGGTGAAGTTCAAAGACGGAGAGATGTCTGTCGCCGACTATCTCAGGTGGCTGAGAGATGGCTTCCCCCGTCGTGGAGAGCCTGCTTGGAGTGATAGCGCCCAAGTGAGAGGCCACGTTGAGTTGCTTGCGATCGATAACGAGTTGATGCAGAGGGAGGCCCACCGCAAGGGGATAGACCGAAGAAAATCACTTCTTGCCGAACTCAAGCTGCTCAAAGAGAAGCTGATGGCAGAGGAACTCAGGGGCATTGAAGTGGTAAACAAGGTGAAGGTAACCGAACAAGAAGCCAAAAAGTACTACCAGGAACATCTTGGTCGGTATCGCCGGCCTGCCTGGGTCCGGGGAGTAGAGGTCTTGGTGGAGACAGGGAAGGAAGCCAGGAAGATATTGGAGTTGGCCAGGAAGGGTGCAGATTTGGGAGACCTTGCCCAGAAGTACACCATTCGAGAGAAAGGGCGCGAAGAGAAAGGAATCTTCCTATTCCTCTCTTTCCACAGGGACCTTTCCAAGACAGACCTGGCTGCAAAGGCCTTTGAAGCCGAGATTGGCGTGCTCAACGACCCCATCAAGGTCAAGGGAGGCTATTGCGTTTTCAAGGTACTGAATAAAGGCAAGGAGAGTTGCTCTCCATTCGAGATCGAAAAAGTAAAGAATAGCGCAATTGGCGCCGTTCGCTCCCAGAAGGAGGCGGCACTGTTCGGGGATTTCATCGATAAGCTGCGCCAGAAATACGCCTCTCAGATAGTTGAATACAACCGAAGTCTTGGGGTGGCCGTCCAATAACCCAAGCCCGAATCAGCCATATTGGTCCAAGACTCTGATAGTTAGACGGGCTTTGGATGTGACATCATAGGGGGTGTGCTTATGTTGATGGTAGCTTTTACTATATTGACGGGAGCTTTTATTATGTTGATGGGAGCTCTTGATCTCGCAGTCGCTGCATCACCGGCCATAACCGATTGGAGCTCCAGCGGTGGGCATCCTGTGAACAAGGATAACGACCGGGATATCACATATCTAATCAAGCCGGGGGATGTCCTCACCTTCAGAGTGAAGGTGGATCAACAGGTAGATTACCAGTGGGAGGTGAACAAGGTCAACCAGAATAGCAAGGCCAGCACGTTTACCTGGAAGGCTCCGGATGAGAAGGGGATCTGGGAGATTCACCTGGAGTGTCGTAATGAGTGGGGAGAAGCGCATAAGGAGTGGGTGGTATCCACTTTAAGTAGGCAGGAAGCCCCCGATCTCTTCGAGTATTTCACAGACGGCAAATTCAGAGACAGGAGAGGGACAGACCCCTGGGGGAGACCGTTGAGGGAATGGAGGGGAGAGGAAGGGTACCAGACGCCTGAGGTGCTGCGGCGCTGGGTGGAACCCCCGGTTGGGAAGATCAGATATACCCTCCGCACGGATTCCGAAACTGCCTACGGGACATGGAGACTCTGGTTTCGCTTTCCTATGGGCTATTTTGTGCCACCCAATGGAGGATCGGGCCCCCGGACCCAGTTCTGTTATGAGTTTATTGGAAGCAGCAGTGGGCACGCCTATCGCTATTACAAGGTATCTGATTCTCACAACTCCTTGTACCAGTGGTACTATCCGAGGCTAATATGGACATCCCTGGGGGATGAGGATTCAGGATTCAGGCACCGGAAGGGCTGGTATCGGGTGACGATTATCCGGACGAAGGAGGGGTGGTTGTACACCTATATCACGGATGTGGAGAGGGGGAAGACCTATTTTCAGTTCCGGGAGTGCGATCCCAGGGGAGAGGACTCGGAGTATGTGTTGTTAGAGGCACTGGATCGCCCGCTGTGGGATATGTTCCCGGGAGTGACAGTGTATGTGGACGGACTGGAGATTTACCGGGATAAATACCTTTTCCCACCCAAACGGGGGTACTACGGGCGATATATCGAGAACTGGCAATGGAGGGAGGAACCTGTTGAGGATCCTTCAGAGGCCTATTTGGAGCAGGACTGGAAGGATTTCCGCATGCCGGAGTTCACGCAGACGGAAGTGGATCAGATTAACCAGCGGATGCAGGTATCCTACGGAAGGGTTTCCTTGGCTCGGGTGAGGAAGTGGGAGACCGGCGAGTTAAGACAGATGCAGAGGAAACGGCATCACTACCCTGTATATCGGGACGGGATTGTAGTGCAGGGAAGAGGGGTCACCTTAGATGATGTGGCAAAGATGGTGAACGATCCGGCCTTGCTCCGATTTGATCCCCAAAAGCAGGCCTGGATTTGCACCACAGACCTGGTGGTGGATGAGGCAGCGGAGTTGATCATCCGGGATACGATTCTTCGGATGCACTGTGAGGGGCCCGGTGAACACAAGATAGCGGTGATGTATGGGGCAACGGTAAGGATAGAGCGGAGCACGGTCACCTCAGACACGGAAAATTACTTCCTGTGGCGGTTCACGGGGACAGCCAACTACGGATACAACTTGGGAATGGCCAACATCCATGTACTGATGAACTTGTCCTACGGAACCTTTGGTTCTTTCCTGGTGGAGGATTCCATCCTGGACAATTGCGCCTATATGTTCTTAGATACGCCCCGGGAGTTACGGCTCAAGAATGTGAAACTCACTCGCCTGCACATGGCGGATGCAGGCGAGTACTCCGCCAGCCCGGGCGAGGCCAGCGAGCGGAAGGAGTTCGTTCGGGGAGAGAAGGCTTTCTGCGTGTTCATCAAGAACTACGATCTGTTGCTGTTTGATCTGGACGGCATTCAGTTCTCTGGAGCGGAGAGTCCTTCCGACATCACCTTTCTCCTAAACAGTGAGAAAAATCGGCTGAACGTGTATAACTGTGATTTTGGGGAGGAGAGGGTGGTGGTGAAGCGAAGCGTGAAGATGGGATCTTTCTGGACCAGACAATGGCCGGAGTATTACCGAAGCGAGCTGGGGATGGTAAACTGCAGATTCAAGCGGCTGGTTGCTGAGGACGAGATGTCCTCCATTGTCCCGAAATACTATCTGGATGTGCAGGTAGTGGATTCAGGGGGAAAGGCCGTGTCGGGTGCGGAGGTGAGCGTGATCAACGAGTTGGATCAGGAGGGATATCCTGCGGAGAACTTAGCTGTGGAGAAGCCGATAAAGCGGTCGGGTTATCCCATTGCTATGGTGCATCATAATCTCTATCTGGGACTTCCTTTGCGGAGCACGGTGACGGGGGAAGATGGACATACGCCGTTGCCCCATGATAGGGAGCATACCTTGACCGTCCCCGACTATCTCCTGGGTCAAAACGGCAAGAAAAAGTTCACCTATACCCTAAAGGTTCTCTCCCCCGAGGGGAAAGAGAAGGTGATAACCGGGATAAGCTTGGATGAGACCTGGTATCGTGCCGATCCTATGAAGCCAACCAGAACGATAAGAGTTGTGATGCCTTAATTCAAGTTTATCCTCTTGAAGGGGTTGATCCCATAATCCACAAAGGGGGAATGCGAGAATGGACAAGACGAAGCGGAGTCAGAAAATAGAGGGCAGGGGGGTTTATATCCACCCGGACTTCAGCCAAGACCGAACCGAGGGCTACAGACAGATCGAAGGGATTATGACAAACTTGGCGGAGCATAACCTGAACTTCGTCATCCCATTGGCGTTGGGGACGAGATGTAATGCTTACTACCAGGGTGAACTGAGACAGAACACCTATCCCTGGGATGTCATCGGCAGGATCACGAAGGAGGCGCATCAGGTGGGGCTCAGGGTGTATCCCTGGTTCTGCGTCTTTCCGGAGGGAGACAGCCAGTTAGGCCCGGTGCTTCAGGAACATCATCAGTGGGCGGTGGTGAACAAAGACGGCCAGGAGATCGGCTGGGCGGATCCGTCCAAACCGGAGGCACGAAGGTTTGAAGTGGAGACGATTATGGAGGTGGTCGAGCATTACGACGTGGACGGGATCAGCCTTGACTATCTCCGGTACGGAGGGGTAAAGGACGCGTGCTACTGTACCTACTGCCGCTCGGCGTTCGGGAAACAGTATGGGGTTGACCCCCTGGATATTGGGGAGGATAGCCCTTTTCTGCCCTGTTGGGACAGGTGGCGGGAGAAACAGGGTGTCGCCTTTTTGAGGGAGTTGGCTGAGGAGATCCACACAAAGAAGCCGGGGACAGAGATCTCGTCCTACTTCTGGAGCGTAACGGGATGTCATGGGGTGTATCAGGACTGGCCGACATGGGTTAAGCAGGGCTACTTAGACTGGGTAAACCCGACAGGCTATGCCTACGACTATCGGACGTTCCGCTACCGTTGCAAGGAGTATATTGAAGTGATCGACGGTAAGTGTCCGACATACATCACTGTCGGTGTGCGCACCTCACATGGAGAGCTCCGCTCTGCTCAGGAGGTGATCGACCAAGTGCGGATCGCCAGAGAGGAGGGGATGGACGGGATGGTGTTCTTCACCTACAGGGCTCTTGAGCCCTATTTGGAGCAGGCCGCTGGGGCCCTGTTCCCGACGAAGGTGGAAATGTCGGGCCGATAGGGAGATTTGGAAGAGAATCCTACTCATAAATTGATTGACTCGTAAAAAGTCCAAAATACTCCCCCTCCCCTTTATCCCCTCCCCACAGGGGAGGGGAAATGCAACTTTTTGCGAAAGGATCGTAAATTAACCTCAGCCATTCTGGCCCGGCTTGCCCATCCAAATAGACCCAGTACCCGAGTTTACCTCTCAAATTATAAATTGCCATAGCGGCAAGTCAGAAAGGGGGACAATGATGATATATCGAGAGAGCAAAGACTTAAAGAGACTCAGGAGGTCGGGCATCACTTTTGCGTTGGCTTTGGCGGTCTGTATTATCCTGTGTTTGCCTGCGAGTGTCTTGGGGCTCTTGCGACTGTCTGAGGGAGACATCACTGTGAGGATGCTGTCCTATGATCAGGCCCTAAGATATGATGAGCTGGGGTATCCCCGTTTCGTGCCCCGAGGTTATGACCGCCTGTCCGCCGAGGTGGTCGAAAAGAGCCTCCCGGCGATTACCATAGAGAATAACTACATTAAGCTTGTGCTGTTGCCGGAAATGGGGAGGGTCTACTCGTTCCTCTTCAAACCCACCGGGCATGAGCAGCTCTGGCGCGCCAAGGTTGCCGGACCGCTCATCGGTAAGGCCAATCAACTTGGCTGGTGGCTGATTTTGGGGGGTGTGGAGTATACACTCCCGGACGAAGAGCATGGTACTATTTGGAGCATCCCCTGGCAATACGAGGTGTTAGAGGATAGCCAGAAAGCTAAGAGTGTACGGATGTGGGTAACGGAGCCGAACACCAAACTAGAGATGAGGTTGACGATCTCGGTTTTTCCTGATAGGGCCTACTACCAGGCCAGAGCTGAAGCCCACAATCCCACCAGCGAGCAGATCAGGTATCAACAGTGGGTCAATCCCATGTGGGCTCCAGGTGGGGGTGAGATCACTCCTGGCACGGAGTTCGTAGTACCGTCGGACAAGCTCATTTTTAGCTACTCTGAAGGAAATTGGTGGAAGCCGCTGAGGGATAAGCCATCTCTCCGCGAGGACGTGCGCTATGCGACCGGCTGGCAGAGCTCTGGTATCGTCTATGCCGACAGCCTGAAAGATGGGTTCTTTGGGGCCTATTGTCACGAGCAAGACGAGGGGATTGTCAGGATCTTTGACAAGGAAGTGAGTCCGGGGGTAAAGACGTGGTTCTGGGGAAATCCGGCCAGAAAAGGGAGCTGGTGGCAACGGTTCTCAACCACGCCCGACCGGGGCTATGTTGAACTATGGGGGGGTGTCACCAAGACGTTCAACGACTATGCGACCATAAAACCTGGGGAGACGCGCGCGGTCCAGGAGGTGATGTATCCGTTCAAGTCCGACGGCGGTTTCACCTATGCTAACCCGGATGCGGTGGTGAAGTTTACGGCCGATCCCACAAGAGAGCTGATCTCCTTTGCCGTCTCGTCTGCCAGACCGATCAAGAACGGACTATGTCAGCTTGCCGCCGGAGAGACTATCCTGTATAGTGAACCGGTGAATATCGTTCCCGGTCAGGTGGTCAGCGGAACGACAGAGCTTCCCGCCCGGATGGCTCCTCTCAAGCTCCAGCTTACGCTCACCGAGGGAAAAGAGACGCTTGTCCGTTGCCGGCCAGAAGTCTTGGAGCCGTTGCTTGCCTTCGTTTCTTACAGGGTAGTGGACGACACAAATGCTGACGGCTTTTGGCAGCCCGGTGAGAAAGCCACCCTGGAGGTTGTGTTGAGAAACGCAGGACGAGGACACGCAGAGGACGTGAAGGCTATTCTAAGCACAAGCGACGGAGAGGTGAGGCTTGAACACACCGAGGCAACGTTTGGCCATGTTGATCCCAGAACGGAATCGGCAGCGGGGAGATTTCGCACCGAGCTGTCAGTGAAAGCGAATGTCCAGCAGGATGTTTCATTCCAGCTTGAGATCGCTGACAGGAGGGGGCACACCTGGCAGGAGCAGTTCCAGGTTACCTTGGGGAGCTATCCCTCGTTTGAGGAGGTGACAGCGGGTTCACGGCTCGAAATGAGCAGGAACATACGTCTGGCTATCCCAGGGGATTTCGATGGTGATGGCGATCTGGACTTGTTCATTGGCAGGGGGTACGAAGAGGGTGGCACCAAGAATGCGCTCTTTGCACAGAATCCGGATGGCACCTTTTCAGAGGTATCGGCCAATGTCGCTTATGATACAAGCCCTATGGGCGCAACCTGCAGCGACTATGACAACGACGGAGATGTGGATATCTTTGTGGTGAACGGCTGGCGGCGGCCGGCCTCGCTGTTCCGTAATTGGGGTGATGGCACCTTCGCCGACGTAGCCCTGCCGGCTCGTGCAGACTTCTGGGGGGAAGGTTCCGCTGTGCCCCGTTTTGTAGACTATGACCTGGACGGTTTTTTAGACCTGGTTGTGGGGCACGAGAGAGGTATCGCCGTTATGCGCAATAAAGGTGATGGCACCTTTACCTGGGCTGGTGACCGTGCGGGTTTGCGAACATCGGGGACGGTATTCGCCATGGCGTTCACCGATCTGGATGGGGATGGCGATTCAGACGCTTTGATTGCAAATATCAGGGGAGTTTTCCTCTTTTGCAATGAGGGTAATGGCACGTTTGCCAACGTCACAGAGAAGGCAGGTTTCAGCAGCAGCAAGGAGGGTGCGTCTGCGCTCGTGCCTGGAGATTTTGACAACGATGGCGATATGGACGTGTATGCTGTCTATTGGGAGGGAGCTGTTCTCTACCGCAATCAGGGGGATCTCGTTTTCACCGATGCGACCGCTGAAGCAGGGATCATCGAGGTGAAACGCGGGTTCAGAGGCATCGCCGCTGATTTCGACAATGACGGGGATCTGGATATATATATGAGCACGTTTGGGCCGTCGCATGTTCTCCTGCGAAATAACGGGGATGGGACCTTCACAGATGTGGCCTCCGCAGCCCGAGTCGCATTTCCCATGTGGACGTCTCGGCTTGTGCCCTTCGATTACAACCAGGATGGAGCAGTGGACATCTTCGCAGGTAGATTCGCCCCTGGGGGCCTTCTGTACAAGAACCTGCCAGGTCAGAACGCATGGCTCGAGGTGGAATTGATCGGCAGTGAGAGCAACCGAGATGGTATCGGTGCAAGAGTCGAGGTGATTTCAGGTGGGTATCGTCAGGTGCGTGAGATGACGGATAGAAATGGCAGAACGGTCCATTTTGGCCTGGGAAAAGTGATGAGAGTTGATGAGATAAAGATCCGATGGCCATCAGGTAAAACAGAAGTTATAAGAGACGTGATGACCAACAAGAAACTGGTGGTGAAGGAAGGCGAGAGTTGAGCTATGTAGATAGCCGTTTTTACATTTTCCAAGACGTTGCCAAGGGTTTTTTGGAATTATCTTTGAGATTTTTTTGCGGGCGGTAGCGGGCGCTACGAATAGATCACATCTGCCCAAGCGTACCACCTTACGAGGATCGGGATAACGTCTCATAAAGGTTCGTCCTACCTCGGTGAGTTTGAACTGGCCTTAGAACAACTGGCCCAATCTAATCATCTCATTATGTATCTATCTGTAACAATATGAACTTAAAATCGAATTTTAAGGAGGAACATCGTGAGAAAGATGAAGCTTTTTCTCTTGTCAGTCCTTACATTAGGTCTGTTTAGTATTCCCAGGATCTCGTATAGTGAATGGGTTCCTTATTCTGATAGGTACGCAGTCATAGTCATGGGTGCTAATGCAAGTGGACAGAGGTATCTCTGGTATTGGGGTGATACAGGAGGCATGTATCGCCAATTGATGGATCTTGGATTCGATGCTGAAAACGTATTCTTCTTAAGTTATGGAGATAGCACAGATGCTCATCCAGAAATGGTTGATAAAATAAGTAACAAATCGAACGTTGAATGGGCGTTTAATGAGATTCAGAAGCTTTCCGGCCAGGATGATCTCGTGTACGTGTACTGGGTGAGTCATGGCAATAGGAACTCTTGGCAATGTCATGATAAATCCATGTTGTTCGCAGATTATGAGAATCTCATCCGGAATATCGATGCCAAAATTTTTATTGGTGCCTATAATCCTTGCTATAGTGGTGCAGTAATCCCTCATATAAGTAGAAATCGTCTGATTTCTGTAACTTCCGTAAATGCTTCCGAGCTTAACAGTTATGGTTGGGCGGGTAAGTGGCGAGCGGCTCTTAGAGGAGGTTCTGTCAGTGACCTTAGTGATAAGAATGAAGACGGCTACATCTCAATGGCAGAAGCTTATCAATGGGAAGCTTCATATTCTCTGGCAGCAGGTGAACATCCTCTTATAGACGATAACGGGGATGGTATGGGGGGATTATATGGTACCGACGAATACGATCATACACACACGAACTTTATGAAAGATGGATACGTCTCTTCAATGTATGCGCTGAATGGCTATTATATTGCAGCAGAAGGTGTTAGAATTTGGAGTGATTGTTCCTGGTGTAGTAATGGAGATATCATCAATTTTCCACAACCTTTTAGTGGTGCTCCGGTAATAGTAACAAGTGCACACAGTGGAGATTCAGGCGAAGCCCAGATATCATCTGCTGTGGATAATGCTCCCGATAAATTCAGACTCTTACTTTATGATCACAATGGCAATTCCACGTCCGGATATGTACAAGTAATTGCTGTTGGTGAAGATACATTATCAAATATTGACGATCTTTCATTCTGGACAGAACGTGCCTGGCATGGCTATGGCGAGTATCTTCACTTTTCCCCTACCTTTGCCAGTGAACCTGTGATAGTAACAAGTGCACAGGCGAATGGTATCGCCAAAATGGCGTGTGCCGTAGATAATGCCTCTAATAACTGTTGGTTAGCAATCAACGACCACAATGGAAATCCTTCATCAGGGTGGGTTCAATCTGTTGCTGTTGCTCCAGGGAAATCTGATGGCACGCTGACAATATGGAGGGAATGTGCATGGTATTCCAATGGTGATATCATCTCTTTTTCTCCGAGTTTTGAGAATAATCCCGTGATCATCACCAGTGCACAATCCGGGGGTGTCGCAGAAATGTCATCTGCTGTGGACAACGCTCCCGATGGATTCAGACTCTCACTTTAT